>NZ_JBNHFG010000028.1:0-34196 GCF_059090025.1 Arthrobacter sp. Y3224198 | reverse complement strand
CAGACGGGAATCTCGGTCCGCGGCGTCCGGGCTCCGGCAGCGGCCTGCGGGCCGGCCGGCTCCTTAGTCAGGACGTCGGGCGACGACGTCAGGCGATGACGGGAAGCAGCCCCGTGTCCGCGCGGCCGTTCTCCCGGCTTTCCGCCGGGAGATTCACGGGGATTCCAGCCGGCCGGGTTTCGGCCAGCCGGCTGACGAGCCGCTCGGGGAAATCGGTGATCACCGCATCAACGCCCAGCGCCAGGACGGCGTCGGTATCGGGTTCTCCATTGACGGTGTAGGTCCACAGGCCCAGGCCGGCGGCCCGTACGGCTGCCGCTCCGTCTGCAGTGAGGCACCGGTGATGCGCCACCACACCCTGCAGGTAGCCCGCACCGGCTGCGAGCAGGGCGGCGTCGGGAATGTCGTCCACCAGCTGCCAGGCCGGTACCTGCGGAGCGAGCCGGGCGAAGGCCAGGACTGCTGCCGGGTCGAAGGAACTGACGGTAACACTGAAGCCTTGCCGGAGCCGAACCCAGTCCGGGCTTTCCAATACGGCTGCCACGGCACCCAACACGCCGGGCGAGTCCGCCGGCACCTTCAGCTCCAGGTTGATGCCGAGCGCGAAACCCACGGCCTCCGGAAGGTCGGCAAGGAAAACAATGGGCTCGCCCGCGAATTCCTCGCCGAACCAGCCGCCGGCGTCTAGCTGCCGGAGTTCGGCGCCCGTAAACGAGTTGATCGGATCATCTGCGCGTTCCGGGAAAACCCGGGCCACGTTGGTGGTCCGGGCGCCGGTGTCGTCATGAAAGAGGAACAACTCGCCGTCCGCGCTGAGGCGGACGTCGGTCTCGATCATGCCGGCACCGGACGCCCAGGTCCGGGCAAAGGCAGCCGCCGTATTCTCGGGGGCTGATCCGCTGCTCCCCCGATGTCCAACTACCAATGGTTTGCTGGTAACTGCCGTTCCTGCCAATGCCCTGTCTTTCACTTACCGGTTACTTCACCGAGTTGTTGTAGTTCTCAACTTCGGTCTTGAGCTCATTCACTGAATCCGTCAGCTCGGTCTTGCTGTCCCCGCCGAGGAGCGCGCCTTCCAGCGCGTCTTCGGCGGCCTTGCGTGCCTGCGGCATGGACCCTGCGGAGCAACCCTGCGTGGCAGGAGTCAGTTCCGTGGATTCCAACTGCTGCACGGCGACGTCGAACAGCGGGTACTGCTCACGCCACGCAATGTCTTCCGGCTCCTCGAGTGCGGCCTTGGATATCGGGAAGTACCCGGTTCCCGTGTGCCAGGTGGCCTGGGTGGCCGGTTCGGCGAGGAACTGCATGAACTGCCAGGTGGCTTCCTTCTCGGCGTCGGAGTGGCCCTCGCCGGAAATCCACAGCGATGCGCCGCCGATGATCGGACCGGAGTCATTCTCTTCGATCTTCGGGTAGTACCCGACACCCAGTTCGAAGCCCTGCTCCTCAGCCGCCTTCTGCATGCCCCGGAGCGCACCGGTGGATTCAAGGGTGATTCCGATGGTGCCGCTCTTGAAGGCGTTCTGCGCATCTGCCAGGACGCGGCCGGTGTTGCCTGCCACGCCAGTGTTCACCATACTCTTCCACCAGTCGACGAACTGGACGGCGGTGTCGTTGTTGAAGGCGTACTCAGTGACCTGTTCGCCCGTCCGGCCGTTGTCCGGGCTGCAGTACAGCTCACCGTTGGCAGCGACTTCCTGCTCCAGCAGCCACCCGTAGATCGCTGCATTGAAGCCGAATTCCGCCGGTCCGCCGTTTTTCTTGGAAAGCTTCTCGGCCGCCGTCGTGATTTCATCCAGCGTTGCCGGCGGCTGTTCCGGGTCCAATCCGGCTGCCTCGAAGAGGGTCTTGTTGTAATAAAGAACAGGCATGGACGTGTTGAACGGCATAGACCAGAGCGAATCGTCGATCGAGTAGTAACCGGCGATGTTGGGCTGCAGATCCGAGACGTCGTACTCGTCGCGGTCAATGAAGGCCTGCGTGGGCAGCACTGCCCCGGAATCGATCATGAACTGCGTGCCGATGTCGTAGATCTGCACCATGCTGGGGGTGCTGTTGGACTGCACCGCGGCCTTGTACTTGGTGATGGTGGAGTCGTAGTCGCCCTGGTAAACGCCCTTGACCTCGATCTTGCCCTTATTCGCGGCATTGAACTCGGTGATGAGCTGGTTCAGGGTTTCTCCGTTGGTGCCGTCCATGGAGTGCCAGAAGTTGACCTCGGTGACGCCTTCGGCCTTCTCCAGCGAGTCCGCGGCCGGGGCTTCTCCGGCAGCTCCCGCTTCCCCTCCTCCGCCGCCGCAGGCGGACAGCGCCAGGGCGAGTGCGGCGGCGCCGGCTGCCATCTTTGGCAGGCGGCGCCCTCGACGTGTAATTCGCATTGGTTTTCCCTTCAAGGTGGTACCGGAAGCGTGTGCTCCGGCGGGTTCTGCATGCATCGCGTACGGACGCTTACTTGATGGATCCCGCGGTGAGGCCGCGGACAATAAAGCGCTGGCCGAAGATCACCAGCAGCAGGGTGGGGATGATGGCCAGGACCGTGCCGGCCAGCACCAGGCCGGCGTTGAAGTTGTCCGCCGAGCGCAGCTGCGTGATGCCGATCTGGATGGTCTGCATCTGCGGCGTCTGGGTCACCAGCAGCGGCCAGAAGTACATGTTCCAGGCCGAGAGGAAGGACCAGATGCCGAGGGCGGCAAGCGTGGGCTTGGACAGCGGCACGAGCACCGACCAGAGGAAGCGCATGTGTCCTGCACCGTCGATCCGTGAGGCTTCCCAGAGCTCCACCGGGAAGGACATAAAGGCCTGGCGCAGCAGGAAGATACCGAACCCGTGGGCCAGGAACGGCAGGACCAGCGCCGGGATGGTATTGATCAGTCCGGTGGAGGACATGGTCAGGTAGTTCGGGATGATGATCGCTTCGGCCGGCACCATCATGCTGCACAGGAACAGGCCGAACCAGAACGCTTTCCAGCGGACCTTCAGGAACACCAGGGCGTACGCCGCCAGCAGGGAGGTCACCAGCTGGCCGGCCGTGATCAGCCCGGCCATCACCACGGAGTTCAGGTACTGGCGGCCCAGGGGGATGGCTTCCAATGCGCTGGCGAAGTTCTCCGCGCGGAAGCCGTTCAGGGGCCACAGCGACGCCGGGTAGGCGTTGATGTCCGCCGGCCCCATAAAGGAACCTACAAACCCGAAGTAGACCGGGAACAGGACGACGACGGCGCCCAGCGACAGTGCGAGGTACGTCAGGACGCGGCCTGCTGTCAGGGGACGCCGCTGCTTCTTCTTGTCCTTGCCGGGCCGCTCGGTCCTTTGGGGAAGAGCGGTCCGGGGCGCGGCGGGGGCAGCTGTGCGGCTCATCGGTAGAACACCTTTCGTTCCAGGACGCCGAATTGGATTGCCGACACCGCTACCACGATGATCAGCAGTACAACGGCCTGGGCGGAGGCATAGCCGAAGTTCGAGTTGTTGTTGGCGAACGCCTGCTCGTAAATCGAGTAGACCAGCGTTGTGGTGCTGTCCTGCGGCCCGCCCTTGGTGAGGATGTGGATCTGGCCGAAGCTCTGCAGCGCGTGGATGGTTCCGGTCACCAGCAGGAAGAAGAGCTGCGGGGTGAGCAGCGGCATGATGATGGAGCGCTGCATCCGCCAGCCGTGGGCACCGTCGAGGCGGGCTGCCTCCACTACGTCTTCGGACACGGCACCAAGGCCGGCGGAGAGGACCAGCAGGTTGTAGCCGAGCTGCATCCACACCGTGGCCAGGGACACGGACACCAGTGCCCAGGCCGGATCGGTAAGCCAGCCCACCCGGTCCAGCCCGAAGAAGCCGAGCATTCCGTTGAGCACGCCGGTGGCTTGGTTGAACATAACGCCGAAAATCACCGAGGCAGTGGCCACCGAGTAGGCAAAGGGCAGGGCGAAGGCCGTCCGGAAGAACCGAACGCCCTTGATTTTCTGGTGCAGCAGCAGGGCAAGGCCCAATGCAATGGCGATGGATGGAACCACCGTCAGCACGGTGAATCCGAGGGTCACGCCCATTACGGTCCAGAAACCCGAATCGGTGAACAGGCGGGTGTATTGGTCAAAACCGACAAAACCCGAGGGCCGTCCGAAGAGATCGCTTCCCTGGAAGGAGAGGAACACGGATCGGCCGAGCGGGTAGAAGAGGAATAGTGCAAAAACCAGCAGCGCCGGCACCAGATACCACATGGCCCGGATGCTTCCCCGGTCCGCCATGGTTTGCGGCTGGACGGCTTTTGTCTTCCGGGCTGGTTTGCTGATGGAACTCATGCGCCGGTGCCCGTGCGTGCGGGCCCGGATACGGGGCGAAGAGAGCGGACGGTCCCATCCAGCTGCAGCAATTCACTGCAGGATAATTTCATTGTTTTTTCCGTCCATGATCATCCGGCATGAATCAGTGCCGGAACGTTGGTGTTGCCTGAGTCACAGTACCTAATATTTTTTTACTTAGGCAAGGAAACGGCCGGCCAACAATCGGTGAACGGGTCTACACACAGAACCAGGCATATGCAATAGGTAAATTGCATATGCCTGGCGGATATTTTTGCCGGACTATCCCTTGGGGATGGGCGGGCCGAGGTACAGCAGCACGCTGAAGACGACGGCGACGGCGAGCAGGGCAACGACGCCGGCCGCCACCGGGCGGCGCAGCACCAGGGCCGCGATCCGATCCACCGCGTTTTTCGGCTCTTCGCCGCCGGGGGCCATGCGCCAGCCGCCGTCCAGCAGCCCGCGTCGGTCCACGGATTTCTCGAACGGGATGGTGGCCCACGGAATCACGGTCGTGACCAGACCGAGAACGCCGGTGCGGGCGGACCACTTCTGGTTGGCCCAGACAAAGAGAGTGACCACGCCGTAGGCCAGGAACACGAAACCGTGCAGGCCGCCGGCAATGGGCGTAAAGGTTTCATTGTCGAAGCCGTATTTGAGCACCAGGGCTGCGATGAGCAGGGTCCAGGTCACGGCCTCGGCGAAGGCCAGCGTGCGGAAGAGTTTGCGGGGGGTCATTGTGCGGGATCCACCTTCTGCAGAGAGTTACCAACAGTATGTCAGCATGGACTTCCGCGCGGCGAATCCCCTGCCGCCTTTGGGACAGCAATCACGACGGCGGTGGCCCGGGACGAGTGGCCCCGCCGGTCCCGTGGTGCTTGGGGCGGTGAGCGGGAGCAGCGGCCGGACCCAACCGAAACGAGAAGGCACGATTTACGGTTTTTTGGCGAAAAAACGGTAAATCGTGCCTTCTCGACGCCTACGACGGTAACTTTTGCCTTTTCGATCACGACGCCGGTAATTCTTGCCCTCTCGAACCGGCCGGAGGAGCCCACCGGCTGCTCACGCGGCCGGCAGCCCCAACCGGCCGGCAGCCCCAACCGGTCGGCAGCCCCAACCGGCTGGGAGCCCCAACCGGTCGGCAGCCCCAACGCAGAAGGCCGCCGCGCCCGGCTCCGAAGGGGAACGGAACCGGAACGCAGCAGCCTCTCCCGGGCCGCGGCGATGGGGGTGTGCCGCAGCCAAGCTGATGCCTTAGGCAGCGGTGTCCGGCGCCTGGGCCGTGTTCCGTTCAAACTCCGCGCGGGTGGCGTAGGAAGTCTGGGTACCCCGGCGGGTCACGGAGTCCGCAGCGTAGGCATTGGCCGTGGCCAGCGAGCCAGGCACGTCTCCGGTTTCCACCAGGCAGTGGCTGAAGCAGCCGATAAAGGCGTCGCCTGCACCGGTGGTGTCCAGCGCCGCCACGGTGCGGCCTTCCACCAGCACGGGGCCGGCGGCAGACAGCCACAGCACACCGCGCGAGCCCATGGTGACAATGACGTTCTTGACGCCCTTGTCCAGGATGGTCTGCGCCGCCGCCTGCACCTCGTCCATACTCTGGACGGGCATGCCCGTCAGCAGGGCCAGTTCGGTTTCGTTGGGCACGAAGTAGTCACACTTGGCCACCTGGGCGAAGTCCAGGTCCGGGGTGGCGGGTGCGGGGTTCAGCAGTACGGGAATGCCGTGCCGGTTGCCGAAGTCGATGGCCGCGTACACGGTTTCGAGGTTGACCTCCAGCTGCAGCACAATCAGGGAGCAGCCGGAGATTGCCTCGGCGGCGTCCTCGATGTCTGCCGGGGTCAGGAAGGCGTTGGCGCCCTTGGCAATGACAATCGAGTTGCGTGAGTTGTCATCCACGAAGATCGGGGCCACGCCGCTGGTGGCCTCGGTCTCCAGCACGTAGGTGGTGTCGATCCCGTTGGCCTCGAAGTTGCGCCGGGTGGTCTCCCCGAACGCATCGTTGCCCACGCGGGTGAGCATCAGGACCGAGGAACCCATGCGGGCTGCCGCCATGGCCTGGTTGGCACCCTTGCCGCCGCAGCCCATTTGGAAGTCCCAGGCCTCGACGGTTTCGCCTTCGTCCGGCATCCGGCTGAGGTAGGACACCAGGTCCACCATGTTTGAGCCGATCACTGCGATATCCAACGGACTATGCCTCCTCTTTGATGCCGGTGCTGACGGAGAAGGAGCGGGTGGCTCCCGGCGCCAGTTCAATCAGTGTCCCCGCAGCCTTCGCTGCCAGGAATCCTTCCGGCCGCGAGGTGCCGGGCAGGACAAACGATGCCACCCGCTGGTCCGGGTTGTGCAGCAGCCACCGGGTGGCCACCGGGAAGTCCGCGGAAGAGAACCGGGTGCAGAAGGTGATTCCGTCGGTGCGTTCCATCCGGAACTCCAGGTCCCGGCCGTGGCGGCCCAGGTCGTCCGCGAAAAAGACGATCTCCGGGTCATATCCCTGCGAGGCATCCAGCACGTCCGCGCTGACCTCGCCGGAGCGGATGGCGTCATTGAGCACCGTCCACTCCGGTGTGGGGAACACGTGTGCGGGGACGGTTTCACGCAGCCGGAACGCGCCGTCGGGCAGGGACTGCGTCATCCGCGCCCCGTCGGAGTAGGCGTAGTTCATGTGGCACATGTACTGCAGCGGCATGGTGCGGGCCGCGGACAGATTGGTCACGGACAGGTCGATGTCGAACATGGCCGACCCCGAGGAGAGGCGGACGGCAGGCACGGCCTGGTAGTGGTCGCCGAAACCCTTGACGTATTCATAGCGTCCGGAGACGGCCACGGAATCCGTGTCGATCTCCAGCCAGGCCTCGTCAAAGTCAGCGCAGGGAAATTCGCCGTGCAGCGGGTGCGTGTCTTCGGGTGCCGGGCAACCGGCGGCGAGCAGCCCGGAGTGGAACGCGAAGCAGCCGTAGGTGTCCTCCACCAGGGTGGAGGGTTTCGGCTGCCGGAACGTCGAGTCCATCCGCAGGCTCACGCCGTCGAACTCCGCGTCCCAGACCATCTGGCCCAGGAACGGCAGGACTTCCACCCGGCCGCGGGAGTTGCGTACGGTGACGGATTCGACGCCGCTGGGGTACCGGACACCGGTGACGGTGAATTCCGGCGATTCCACCAAGATGGTTTCGGACGTGGAGAAGGACTCCCGGGCCAGATTAATGCGATACATACTCGGTGTTCCTTTCCAGCCCGGCGGCGCGTGCTTCGGAGCGGCGCAGGTGCCGGAAGTGCATAAAGACCGCCAGGAAACAGACCAGCGAGACCACGAAGGAGATCTGCAGGGAGTTCGTCAGGTCCGAGGCAAGGCCCTGCACCACGGGGATGACGGCTCCGCCGACAATGGCCATGACCAGGACGGCGCCGCCGGTTTCGGTGTGCCGTTTGTCGGTGATGGTGTCCAGGGTGCGGCCGAAGATGGTGGCCCAGCAGGGTCCGAAGAGCCCGGAGACCAGGATGGCGGCCCACACGGCGGTGATGTTCGGAACCAGCATGACGTAGACCAGCGCCAGGCTGCCGAGGGCGGCGAAGCCCATCAGGACCGCGTTGACGTCGTACCGGGTGATCAGGAAGTTGGCTGCCATCTTGCCCAGGAAGAAGGCCACAAACGCGAAGAACATGTAGTTGGTGGCTTCGCGCTCGTTGAGCGAATCGTCCAGGTTCAGGGCCAGCCGGATGGTGAAGGACCAGACGGCGGTCTGCATGCCCACGTACATGAACTGGGCGAAGATGCCGCGCAGGAATTCCTTGTTGCGGGCCAGGTAGGCCAGGGTTTCCCCGATCCGTGCGGTGGCTTCGTGCGTCTTGTCCCGCAACGGCTTGCAGTGCGGGAACTTGGTCAGCGCCACCACGATGAAGACCACCACGAGGATCATGATGATGTATTTGTAGGGCATCAGCGTGCGCTGCAGCATTTCGGCGCTGAACGCCGTCTTTTCGGCAGCGGACATGCCGGCCATCTGGGCGTCCAGGGTGTCGCCGTCGGTAAAGACGAGGTACTTGCCCAGCAGGATGCCCAGGATCGAGCCGATCGGGGTGAAGGTCTGGGAAACATTCAGCCGCCACGTGGAGGTGGGCTTGGGGCCCAGCAGCGTGGAGTAGGTGTTGCAGGCGGTCTCCAGGAAGCTGAGGCCGATGGCAATGGCGAACAGCGCCACCAGGAACATGCTGTAGGTGGCCATGTGCGAGGCGGGGAAGAACGCGGCGCAGCCGAGGATGTAGACGCCCAGGCCGATCAGGATGCCGGTCTTGTAGGTGAACCGGCGGATGATGCGGGAGGCGGGAATGGCGACCAGGAAGTAGCCGCCGTAGAAGGCGGACTGGACGAAGGCGGTGGCCAGGTCCGAAAGCGTGAACACCGACTTGAACTGCGTGATGAGGATGTCATTCAGGCTGGCTGCGGCGCCCCACATCGGGAAGCAGAGTGAAATCAGCAGGAACTGGAACCACGGGATACGGCTGAGGTAGCCGTCCGGCTGCTGGACGGCGGAGGTCTTGAAGAGCATCAGTTGGCGCTGCCTGCCAGGATCGAAGCGCCCGCGGAAGCACCGATGCGGGTTGCACCGGCTTCCACCATGCGGGCCAGGTCTTCGGGGGTGCGGACACCGCCGGAGGCCTTCACGCCCAGGTCGGGCCCCACTGTGCTGCGCATGATGCGGACCGCTTCCACGGTGGCGCCGTGCTTGGAGAAGCCGGTGGAGGTCTTGACGAAGTCCGCGCCGGCCGCGGCGCTGCGGCGGGAGGCTTCGGCGGTCTGCTCGGCGTCCAGCAGGCAGGTTTCCAGGATGACCTTCACCAGCACGTTGGAGCCGGCGGCGGCTTCAACGATGGCGCGGATTTCGGCTTCGACGTCGTCCCAGGCGCCTTCAAGGGCCCAGCCGATGTTGATGACCATGTCCACTTCGTCGGCTCCGTTGGTGACGGCGTCCTTGGTCTCGAAAACCTTGACGGCGGTGGTTGAGGCACCCAGCGGGAAGCCCACAACGGTGCAGATGCCTACCGGGGTTCCTTCGGCGGCGCGGCGGGCCTGGGTGACCCGGGCCGGGTTGACGCAGACGGTCTTGAACTCGTGTTCAACGGCTTCCTGCACAAGGGTGTCGATCTGTGCCGCGGTTGCCGTCGGGGCAAGCAGGGTGTGATCGATGAGCTGCGAAATGTGGGACATGTGATCCTCCTCATTGAGAAACGGCTTCCTCACTGTAGGAGTGGCGCCGAACACATGTCAAATTGCTGTTTTACATCTGTTCCACCCGGACGACCGGGTCAGGAGGCCGTCCGCTGCCGGGTGGTGCGCAGCACCTGGCCCGCCGTTTCGGCGTCAATGACCAGGTGCGTGGCGTAGCCGGCGCGCAGGGCGGCCTCGATCGCGGCCACCTTGGCCTCCCCGCCCGCCACCAGCAGCCGGGTGCGGATGCCGCGCAGGTCCGGCAGTGTGATCCCGACCGTCCGCTCGTCCAGCTGCGGCAGGCAGGCGTTGCCGTCGTCGTCGATAAACCGGGAGCAGATATCCCCCACCGCCCGTGCCGCGATGCCGGCCTTTTCGGTTTCGCTGAGGTACCCGAGGTTGAGGAGCATGGCGTCGGGACGGATCGCCCCTACCGTGAACACGGCGACGTCGGCGTCCCGGCCCATCTCGATGACCCGGCGGATGTGCGTCTCCTGCTCTACCAGCCGCTTGACCTCGACGCTGTCGAAGATCACCGGCAGCGGCAGGGTGCGGGCAAAGGCCCCGAACGCATTGCAGAACAGGGTGATGGTTTCAAAGTCGTTGGTCACCCGGGTGGTGTAGGAAACCCCGCCCTTGAGCTGGATGATCTCCACGCCGCTGCGATCCTGCCGGCTCAGGTTGCGGGCCACGGAGTACATGGTGGACCCCCACGTCACGCCCACCATGTCGCCGTCGTTCACGTTTTCCGCCAGCACGGCGGCGCCTACCTTGCCCAGCTGGCCCACCAGGTCCGGGCCGTTTTCCGGCACGACGGCGAGGCGGACGTCGCGCAGGCCAAAGGCCTCACGCAGTTCGCCGGCCAGGGTGGATTCGGACTCGCGGGGATCGTGGATGCGGATGCTGACGTAGCCGCGGTCCTTGCCGTACTGGATGAGCTTGGAGACGGTGGGCCGGGACAGGCCGAGCCGCTGGGCCACTTCGCTCTGGGACAGCCCCGCCTCGTAATAAAGCTTGACCGCATCCAGTGCCTGGTTCTCGCGTGCATCCATATGTGACTCCCTCGTCGCTTCTCCCCATGAGTCGCAACGGAGATTCTTTCATCTTGCGACGGCTGTCACATAACGCCCGTTCCACGGTGCCCGTCAAGGCCTGCGACGCAGCAGGGCCGGCCGCGGCTTCCCGCGGCCGGTCCTGCCCCTTGGGAACTAGACGGTTTCGTGCTCCGGCACGTCCGCCCGGCGGTCCTGGCGGCGGTGCCGCAGGTGCTGCAGGGCGCTGACGACCAGCGCGGCTGCCAGCACCAGATACAGCGTCACGGTGATGGGGCTGCCCACCAGGATGCCCGGATCGCCTTCGGAGACAGCGAGCGCGCGCCGCAGCTCCGTTTCGGCCATCGGACCCAGGATGACGGCAATCAGCACCGGGGCCAGCGGAATGCTGTAGCGGCGCATCATGAAGCCAACCAGCCCGATGCCGATCAGCAGCCACAGGTCGATCAGCGAGGAGCTCACCGCGTAGACACCCAGCACCGAGAACACCGTGATGCCGGCATAGAGGTAGTGGCGCGGGATGGTCAGCAGCTTGGCCCAGACACTGGCGAAGGGCAGGTTGATGATCAGCAGCATCACCAGTCCAATGAACAGCGATGCCAGGAGCGCCCAGACCAGGTCACCGCTGCGCTCGAAAAGCAGCGGGCCCGGCTGCATGCCGTACTGCTGGAACGCGGCGAGCATGATGGCCGCGGTGGCCGACGTCGGCAGCCCCAGCGCCAGCAAAGCACCCATGGCGGTTCCCGCCGTCGCATTCGAGGCAGCTTCCGGTGCGGCCAGGCCCTTGATGGAGCCGGTGGTACCGAATTCGGGGTCCCGGCGGCGTTTGGCCAGCTGCTTTTCCGTGCCGTAGGCCAGGAAGGTGGGCACTTCGGCACCGCCGGCGGGGATCAGGCCGAACGGTGCACCGAAGGCGGTGCCGCGGAGCCAGGCAGGCAGGGCCTTGCGGAAGTCCCTGAAGTTGATCCGTGCGTTCCCGCCGGCCTTGATCTGCGTTGCTGTCGGATCCCGGTGGATGCGGGAGGCTACGTGGAAAACCTCGCCGAGCGCGAGCAGTCCCACCGTGATGACAATGACCGAAATCCCGTCGAACAGCTGGGGCATGCCCAGGGTGAACCGGGCGGTGCCGCTGGGTCCGTCGATGCCCACCAGGGCCAGGGCGAGGCCGATGCCCAGGGCTGCCACGCCGCGGATCACCGATTCGGACACTACGGCGGAGATGGCCAGGAAGGCGAACACCGCCAGGGCGAAGTACTCGGCCGGTCCGAAGACGGTGGCAAGCCGGACCAGTGTGGGGGCAAAGAACACCACCAGCGTGGTGGCGATCAGCCCGCCGATGAAGGCGCCGATGGCCGCGGTGGCCAGGGCCTTGGCTGCGTGCCCGTTCCTGGCCATCCGGTGGCCTTCAAAGGTGGAGGCAATGGCCGAGGAGTTGCCTGGTGTGTTGAGCAGGATCCCGGCCGTGGAATCACCGAAGAGTCCGCCGAAGTAGATGCCCGCGAACATAATGAACGCGGCCGTGGGCTCCAGCGAGAAGGTCACCGGAAGCAGCAGGGCCACCGCCATGGCGGAACCGAGTCCCGGCAGGACGCCGACGGCGGTGCCCAGCACGGCACCGATCAGGACCCAGAGGAGGTTCATGGGGGTCAGCGCGTGGGCGAACCCTTCAAAAAGCAGTGCGAGCTGGTCCATCAGAGCATCCCTCCCAGGAAGCCGGAGGGCAGGTTGAGGCCAAGGCCGGCGTTGAAGGCCAGCTGGACGGCGGAGGCGAAGAGCAGGGATACCCCGACGTCAAAACCGGGGCGTTTGCTGCCCATGGCATAGCAGATCACCCAGAACAGGAACGCAGCGCTGATGATCCAGCCCAGGATGTTGAGCGCGGCGGTGAAGACGACGACGCCGCCCACCACCAGGCCCACCGTGCGCCAGTCGGAGTAGGTCTTCCAGCTGCGCTGCTCCTCCCCCGGCGTACCGGCGGGCTGCGGGGTGGCGAACTCGTGTTCGCCGGAAAGATCATCGAGCATTGCGCCGGAGAAGTTACCGTGTCCGGGGTGGATGCGGGTGTCGGGGATGTTCGGCCTGCGGATCACCGAGATGGCCAGTGCGGTGGCCACGGCGAACAAGGCAATGCAGACCAGGACCGGGAAAAACCGGGGGCCCGGCGTTGCGCTCCCCTGCACGTTCATGGAGGCGGTGCCCACCGCCAGGAAGATGGCCACGGCGTAGAGCACGGCCACCACGATCAGTTCGCTGCGGCCTTCCAGCATGGCCGAGCGGCGCGGCTCGGGCTGCTGCACGGGGGCGGGTTTGTCCTGGGCGAGGCTCATAGTCCGAGCTCCTTCACGATTGACTGTGCCGTGGAAACTTCTTCGGTAATGAAGGTTTCGAACTCCTCGCCGGTGGCAAAGCTGTCCGTCCAGCTGTTGCGTTCCAGCGTGTCCTTCCACTCGTCGGACTCGCGCATCTCGGTAATGATGGCGATGAACTCTGCCTTGGCCTCGTCGGTGATGCCGGGGGCCGCGACGACGCCGCGCCAGTTGGACATGGACACGTCCACGCCCTGCTCCATAAAGGTGGGGACATCGACGCCGTCGAGCCGTTCCTCGGAGGAGATGGCGAGGGCGCGGAGGGTGCCGGCTTCGATCTGGTCCGCCACCTCGTTGTAGCCGGACATGCCCGCCACGGTGGTGTGCGAGAGCAGGGAGGTCAGGGCCTCGCCGCCGCCGGAATAGGCCACGTAATTCACGGCCCGCGGGTCAATGCCGGTCTTCTGGGCGAGCAGTCCGCTGAGCAGGTGGTCGATGGAACCGAGCGAGCCGCCGCCGATGGAGTTCGCTCCGGGGTTCGCTTTCCAGGCCTCGAGGAAGTCCGCCAGTGTCTGGATCTCGGAGTCGGACGGGACCACGAGCACGGCATAGTCGTCCGCCAGCCGGGCAATGGGCACGACGTCGGCCATGGACTCCGGGTTGTCGGCCAGTTCAATGGCGCCCACCATGACGCCGCCCGTGACCAGCAGGGCGTCTTCCCTGCCGGGTGTTTGGACGAACTGGCTTAAGCCGATGGTGCCGCCGGCTCCGGGGACGTTCACCACCTGGGGGTTGTTGACTATGCCGTTGCTGCGCAGCGCCTGCTGCGATTCCCGGGCAAAGCCGTCCCAGCCGCCGCCCGGTGCTGCCGGGGCAATAAGCGTGAGTTTGCTGCGGGCGGTCGCCGTGCCGCCGGATGCCGCCGCGTTGACGAACGCCAGGACCGTCACGACGGCCACGACGAGGGCGAACACCCCGGTTCGGAGGGTCTTTTTCATGTTTCCCGTTCCATTACTTCGTTGTGAGGGGTGGGGAGTGCGGTTGTACACAGTGCGGTTGTACACAATGCAATACACATATACCCGAAGTGACCTGCATCACTCTAGTCCCAAAAGTGACGTGGGTAACAATAGCTACCGAATACCGCAACATTTGACCTTCACGGGGAAGTACGTAGACTCTTCCCCGTTCGCTGATTCAATGTATACAATTGTATGCAAGTTCGCTCGCCTAAAGACCAGGAGTACCAGATGGCCGCTGTTCCGGAACCCGTGAGAACCGACGTCGTAGTGGTGGGCGGCGGCAACGCCGGCTTCACCGCCGCGCACGCCGCAGCCGAGCGCGGCCGCTCGGTGATCCTGCTGGAGAAGGGCCCCGAAGAACTCTCCGGCGGCAACAGCTTCTACACGGCAGGTGCCACGCGGATAGTCCACGGCGGACTGGAGGACCTGGCCGGACTGGTGGAACCCGATGACCGGCACGGCTCCACCGTGGTTCCGCCGTACACCGCGGAAGACTATGCCTCCGACCTGGCGAAGGTGACCGAGGGACGCAACGATCCGGACCTGACCGAGGTGCTCATTGCCGAGAGCCAGCCCACCCTGCGCTGGCTCAACGGCCTGGGCCTGAAGTACCGGCTGATGTACGAACGCCAGGCCTACGAACGCCCGGACGGCAGCTACCTGTTCTGGGGCGGGCTGCATGTGGGCAACGTGGGCGGCGGTGAGGGAATGATGGCCGACCACACCCGTGTGGCCCGTGACCTGGGCACCGACATCCGTTACGCCAGCCCGGCAACCAAGCTGCTGGTCGACGGCGGGCGGGTGACCGGCGTCGTCGTCGACGGACCGGACGGGGAATACACGATTGAGGCCGAATCGGTGATCCTCACGGCCGGCGGCTTTGAAGCCGATCCCCTGCTGCGCCGCGAGTACCTGGGCGAGGGCTGGGAAAACGCCAAGGTCCGTGGCACCCCGTTCAATACCGGAGACATGATCCGGGCCGCGCTCGACGCCGGTGCCGCACGGGGCGGTGACTGGAACACCTGCCACAGCGTGCAGTGGGACGCCTTTACGCCGCAGAACGAAAGCAACCGGGAACTGACCAACCGGCTCACCCGGCAGAGCTATCCGCTGGGCATCATAGTCAACCGCAACGGCGAACGCTTCCTCGACGAGGGTGCGGACTTCCGCAACTACACGTACGCCAAATACGGCAAGGAAATTCTTCGCCAGCCCGGTTCCGTGGCCTGGCAGATTTTCGACGCCGGCCTGCGCCCGATGCTGCGGACCGAGGAATACGACATGCCCGGTGTATCCGTGGAGACCGCTGACACCGTTGCCGAGCTCGCAGCGAAGACCGGCATCAACCCTGAGGCGCTGGAGAAGACCATTGCCCAGTACAACGCGTCCATTGACCGAGGTGCTTCCTTCGACCCGAACATCCTGGACGGCCGGGCCGCCCGTACGGTGCCGGTAAAGAGCAACTGGGCCAACCCGCTGGAAAACGGCCCGTTCTACGCCTTCGGCGTGACCTGCGGGATCACGTTCACCTTCGGCGGGGTCCGGGGGGATACCTCGGGGCGGGTACTGGACACGGACGGCAACGCGATTCCGGGGCTCTTTGCCGCGGGCGAGATGCTGGGCGGACTGTTCAGCACCAACTATCCCGGCGGCTCGGGCCTGGCGGCCGGCTGTGTCTTCGGACGGCGGGCCGGTTCGCTGGCCTGACCGGTAATGTTGGGACCGACAGTTTCGGTTATTTTCCGCTTCTTTTCGAGGACGTCCAGTGGGCCAAGCAGCATCAGCACGAATTGACGGTGAGGCGATTTTCGCAACGCTGCGCAGCGAGATCCTCTCCGGCGTGCACAGCCCCGGCACACCCATGCGGGAAATCACCCTGGCGGAACGCTTCGGCGTCTCCCGGACTCCGGTCCGGGAGGCGCTCTCCCGCCTGCAGCAGGAACGCCTGCTGGAACGCGTGGCGCGGGGGCTGCAGGTTCCCGAGATCGAACCGGCCCAGGTTATCCAGATCTACGACATGCGGATCATGCTCGAAGAGGAAGTTGCCGGGCAAGCCGCCCGGGCCCGGCAATTCACCGACCTGATGCGGCTGGAAGCCCTGCTGGAACGGGACCGGCAGCTGGTGGACCCAGATGACGCCACCCGCATCACCACCAACCTGGAATTCCATGCCGCACTGTGGGAATGCGCCCACAACCCGGTGCTGACGGACCTGCTCGAGCGGCTCAGCACGCATCTGGTGCATGCCCCGCAGTCCACGCTTTCCGTGGAGTCGCGCTGGAACGCCGCCCTGGACGAACACGCCGCCCTGATCGCCGCCGTCGAACGCCAGGACGTTGAGGAAGCCCGCAGGATCGCGCGTGCCCATATGGAGACCGCCCGCCAGATCCGCCTGAAACTGCTGCGCGAGGGTGCACTCAAGCAGCCGCTGAAGCCCTACACGCGATAGAAGCTTTCAGCTCCGCACTTCGTAGGTGAGCGGCTCCGTGATCCACTCAACGTCGCTCCACTTGTCCATCCGCTGCAGGATGTCAAAGCTGGTGCGGCAGAAATCCACGACAGCGCGCTGCGGATCAGGGTAGGAGAACGCGTCCTTGAGGGTCAGGAAGAATTCGCTGGATTGTGTGGCGAATCGGGCTTTGGACGGGGCCAGCATGCTTCCGTAGCTGCCGATGTTGGACAGGAACGGATACGGCATCACGTAGAACGACGGTTCCGGGACGGACGGGTCTCCGGGCCAGAAGCCGAACTCGCAGAAGCGTTCATCGAAGCAGTTGACCGCGATCGTGCCGCGGCCGGGATAGGGCGCGGACTGTCCGCTATAGACGATTCCGGAAAGATCCATGGTCCCGAACCAGTAGGCGGGGGCATAGGCCTTCCCGCGCATCGGCGACAGGAACTGCGTCAGGCTTCGCTGCGCGAAGTGCAGGTTGTCCAGGAACAGTTCCACGGCGTGCTTGTCGTAACTGTGGTGCTTGGTGTCGGTGTCGAACGGAACCGGATCATGGAATTCCTGTGGTTCGGTGTTGATGGCGGTGGGAGCCTCGATGAACTCGAGGGCCCCCATCAGCTGGCCGTAAAAGTCCGCCACGCTGAGCCCGTCCGAGAGCTCCAGCCGGGTGCGGATGTAATTGGTGTTCTGCACATCCACGTGGTGCTCGCGGAGGTTGAAGTAGATTTCGAAGTTGGTATCCGGTCCGGGAATCACACCGGTGCCGATGCCCTGGACCGTCAGCGGCATCCGCACATGGCCCCACTCCGGTTCCCGGTAGCTGCGTTCGATCTTCACCTTGCCGGCCATCTGCAGGAACAGGTGCAGGGTATCGGCGGTGGCCTGCCAATCCGGATAGTTCAGGAAGTTCCGATCCATGGAAGTACCTCTGCTCAGGGGCGGATAAGCCACGTGCTGCTCTTAGTGTGGAACCTGCTCCGGGGGCGGTCAACGGGGACGCTGCCACGGCCGTTACGTAGTTTTCAGACTGAAAGTTGGTCCCATTCAATGAATGTGCCATGGTGCTCTGACAGATCAAAGGCTGATAGCGGGGGGACCATGCGGCTGCATCATGTTCAGGTTTCAATTCCACGGGACGGGGAATCCAACGCCCGGCGCTTCTACGGTGAGGCGCTCGGCCTCACAGAGGTGCCGAAGCCGGCGTCGTTGGCCGGGCGGGGCGGGTGCTGGTTCCGGGCGTTCGACGGCGACTGCGTGACTGCGGAAATCCACCTTGGGGTCGACTCCCCTTTTGTTCCTGCCAAGAAGGCGCATCCCGCCCTCGTGCTGGATTCGGTCCAGGCGCTGGAGGAGCTGGGCTCCCGGGTTGAGGCCTGCGGGTTCGAAGTCTCCTGGGCGGACCGGCACACCTTCGAGGGCTACGAACGGTTCCATTGCAAGGACCCGTTCGGAAACAGGGTGGAGATCCTGTCACCTCCCAGTATTTAAGGGGCTGACACGGCTGCGGATACCCCTGGTCCGTGCGCGCACCTGCGGCATCGGGTGAGAATCGGAACGTCCCGGAAAGTCAGTATGCTGATCTTCGGTAACGAAGAGAGGACGGACTTTTGGGCTCGTGGTATGACGCACTGCTGTGGGGAACCGTAGCCGGATCAGCGTTGGTGATCGGTTCCGGCATCGCGTGGAAGTGGCATATCCCGCCGAAAATCGTCTCGTCGGTGATGGCCTTTGGGGCCGGTGTGCTGATCTCCGCACTGGCCTTTGAGCTCGTGGACGAGGCGGTGGAGTCCGGCGGCCTCACGGCGACGGTCTGGGGGTTCCTTGCCGGCGCAGTGGCCTATGTGGGGGCCAACGTCCTGCTGGCCAGGGCCGGTGCCCGGCACCGCAAGCGGTCGGGGAAGAAGCATCCCTCCGAAGCGGACAGCCCCGGCAGCGGCGGAGCCATTGCGGTTGGTGCCCTGCTGGACGGCATTCCGGAATCCGTGGTGCTGGGGCTGGGACTGGTTACCGCCTCTACGGTCAGCCCGGCCATGCTCGCAGCCGTGTTTATTTCCAACGTGCCCGAAGGCCTCTCCAGCACCGCGGGCATGAAACGATCCGGACGGAGCGCCAAGTACGTTTTCGGCGTATGGGGCGGTATCGCCGTCGTCTGCGGGCTCGCCTCCCTGCTCGGTTTTGTCGCCCTGCAAGGTGCCCCGGCGGAACTGGTTGCCTTTATTACTGCCATTGCTGCGGGGGCCATCCTGGCCATGCTCGCGGACACCATGATTCCGGAGGCCTTTGAGGAGTCCCATATCCTCACCGGGCTCATCGCTTCTGTGGGCTTCCTGGCGGCGTTTTCGATTCACCGCCTGGGGTGAGTGCCGGGGGTTTTGGGGGCGAGTTCCATAAGAGTTCCAGAGCAGGTAGTGGCATCAAAAAGACGGGTAAATGAAGTTTTCGGTGGGGCCGTTTAGGGCCTGTTTTGGGGCCGGAACTGTCAGTGCCGGATGAAATTCTTAAGGCATGGATCAGCTCGGAAACACCGACCGGATAACCGAAGAGGCAGGCAGTGCGGACGCTGAGCGCGAGCGCCCGGCTGGTCTCTCCGATGCGCGTCGTACGTCCTGCATACCAGCGGTTTTTCGGGCCCGGCCGGAGTGTGGTGCAGCGTGCGACGTCGGCGGGTCTTTCCCGGACGGGTTCTCCGGGACCCTCGCACTGCGGAATCTGGAATCCTTCGACGAGGAATCCGTGGGTGAAACCCTTGGCAGGATCGCCCATTTAATCGCCTGGGCCCAGGCGCAGCAGGCCCGGCTGATGAACCGCATGGAGGAGATTTTCCGGGAAGGCTTCTGTCTGCCGGGCGACACAGGCCAGGCAGGCCGGCTGGTCGATCTGGACCCGGGAATGGCATTCAGCCTTGCGGCCTCCGAATGCGCTGCCATCCTGAACGTTCCGCCGGTCACCGGGCAGCGCCTCCTGTTCGAAGCCGGCCGACTCTGCGGTCCGCATACCGCCACGTTGAACGCACTGGAGGACGGCCGGTTCAGCTACCCCCACGCCCAGGTTGTCGTGGAACAGTGCCTGACCCTTCCGGCCGGGCAGCTGCCCGGGTTTGAAGCGGACCTGCTGCCGGCCGCCGAGGGGCAAACCCGGGCCCAGTTCGCCTGCCGTGCCCGCCGGCTGAGGGAGAAGAAGTACCCCGAAACCATACCCGAACGGCACCGCAGCGCATTCGACAAGCGCCGCGTGACCCTGGACCGGGAAGAGGACGGTATGTCCTGCCTTTCGGCCTACCTGCAGGCGGCGGAAGCCCAGCAAATCTATACGGCGTTGAGCACTGCGGCTCGGGGTGAACGCGACGGCGGCGATCCCCGGACGACGGACCAGCTGCGTGCCGACATTCTCGCGCAGCTGCTGATGGGCGGCCTCGGCGCGCCACGGGAAGGCAGCTCCGGCATCGGTCACAGTGGCGTGGGCGGCTCTGCTCGTCGCGGCGGTGGCGGGAGCGCCGGGGACGGCGAAGGCACCGCCGATCCGGCGGCGGATACCTCCAGCGTGGTGCCCAGGGCGGAGATCATGGTGCTGATCAATGCCGAGACCCTCTTCGGTGCCGACGACCAGCCCGCAGAACTGCACGGCTACGGACCCATCAGCGCCGACGAAGCCCGAAGGTTGGCCCGCAACGCCTTGCATTGGACCGGGCTCGCCCAGGACCCCCGCACCGGGGAGATTCTCGGGGTTGGGCGTCGGAGGAAAGTCCCCGCAGGACTCGCCCGCTGGCTGCGGGCACGGGACGGTACCTGCCGGTTCCCGGGCTGCAGGGTCAGCACCGCGAACACCGAAATCGACCACACCACGGACTGGGCACGCGGCGGGCCCACCGACCACGGAAACCTGGCACACCTGTGCCGACGCCATCACCGGTTCAAGACCCTCGGCTTGTGGAAAGCTGCCCAGCCCACGCCCGGAGTCATCGAGTGGACCTCACCCACCGGACGGATTTACCGCACGGAACCCTTCCTGGAACTGGCACGGAAACCCGCTCCGGTATCGACTGAGCCGCCGCCGTTCTGAGGAGGTTCGGAAGCCCACGACCTGCCGGGCTGGTGACCACCGTCCGGTTCGCTGCAGTCCCGTCTGCTTCTACGCGCCGACCGGGGACCGGCCTATGCGCTGGCTTCTGGGCTCTGCCGGAACTCCCTACCGGCCGCCCACCGCCGCCGCCACCGGGGCCGTGCTCTGCCGCACCACCAGCGACGTCGCCAGGTCAAGCCGGAGGTTGTTCGGCCGCTCCCCCTCGAACAAGCGCACCGCCATCCGGGCGGCTTCCTCGGCCATTTCAATCAGCGGCTGGTGCACCGTGGTCAGCGCCGGACTGGACCACTGTGCCACCTGCAGGTCGTCGTACCCCACAATGGAGAGCTCGTCCGGGACGCTGATGCCCAGCTGCCGCGCGGCGTCGAGCACGCCCAGCGCCTGCAGATCGCTGCCGGCAAAAATGGCCGTAGGCCGGTCCGGAAGCGACAGCAGTTCCAGTGCATGGTCGCGGCCGCCGTCCACATGGAAGTTGCCGTACCGGATCAGGTCCCGGTCCAACGGCAACGCGGCAGCATTGAGCGCAGAACTGTAGCCGTCGATCCGCGCCAGGGAACACATCATGTCCTCGGGGCCGGTAATGGCGGCAATCCGGGTATGTCCCAGCTCGATCAGGTGCCGCGTGGCCATCATGCCCCCGGACCAGTTGGCCGATCCAACCGACGGCACGTCGGGCGCCGGATCCCCGGCCGGATCAATGATGACAAAGGGAATGGACCGGGCCTCCAGCTGGCGGCGCGAGTCCTGTGCCAGGTCGGAGAAGACCAGCACGACGCCGACGGGCCGGCGGGCAATCACGCCTTCCACCCACTCGGGCGACGGCGCATGGCGGGTGCCGCTTTCAGTCAGGACCACGCTCAGGCCCTTCTCCCGGGCCACATTCTCCACTCCCCGGATGATTTCCAACGCCCAGGCACTCTCGAGCTCATGGAACACCAGTTCCAGCAACCGGGACTTGGCCCCTCCCTTGCGGCGGTACCCGTGTTCCTCCAGCAGCGCCTCGACTTTCGCCCTAGTGTTCCGCGAAACGTCGGACCTGCCGTTGAGGACTTTCGAAACTGTCGAGAGGGAGACTTCGGCTTCGGCCGCCAGTTCGGCCAGCGTTACCGGGTTCTGCGGGAGAGATGACTGCATGAAGGATCCTTCGACGGCACGAAATAAAGCGGAAACCAGTTTATCGAAAAGTGTTGCACATCACATTACGCGCAACTTATGCTGGCCGCGTCAAGTAACTTTCGATCAACATACCGAAACTTTCGGAAGGTGTTCAATGATGAACAAGCCCTCGCCCCGGACCACGGTCCTGGCCGCCGCCAGCGTGCTGGCGCTCGGCCTCACGCTGACCGGCTGTGCAGGAGGCGGAGACTCCGCCTCCTCGAACCGTCCCGAGAACGAGGTCCATGTCCTCGTTTACGGAGACGCGAGCAACGATGTCGAAACCGCCATGGTCGAGCGCTTCAACGAGACCTCCGATGTGAAGGTAGTGCTGGACACCATCCCCGGTGCCGATTACCAGCAGAAGCTGCAGACCGTCATGAGCACCGACGCAGCACCGGACATCTTCTTCAACTGGGGCGGCGGCAGCATCTCCAACTTTGTGGATGCTGATTTGCTGATGCCGCTGGACGACTTCATCGGAGACGACCCGCAACTGAAGGACGCCTTCCTGCCGTCGGTGTACGACGTCGCCACGGTGGATGACACCCCCTACGGCATTCCGATGCGCGGTACCCAGCCGGTGATGCTGTTCAACAACAAGGAAGTCCTCGCCTCGGTAGGCATCACCGAATCCCCCAAGACCTGGGATGACCTGCTCGACGCCGTCGACAAGCTCAAGGCCGCCGGCAAGACGCCGATCGCTCTGGGCGGAGGCGACGAATGGCCTACCCAGATGTGGTTCTCCTACGTCTATGACCGGGTGGCCGGACCGGAGCTGTTCCAGACCGCACTGGACGGAGACACCGGAGTCTGGGAATCCGACGAAAGCCGGGAAGCCCTGGGCATGCTCCGTGACCTCGTGGACGCCGAAGCCTTCGGCACCAACTTCCAGTCCGTGAAGTTCACCGACGGCGGCTCCCCCGCCCTGCTGGCCGGCGGACAGGCCGGTTTTGAACTGATGGGTTCGTGGGAATACGCCACCATCCAGGACACCAACCCCGAATTCGCGGCCAACGGCCTGGGCTGGAGCACGTTCCCCGAGATTGAGGGCGGCAAGGGCGACCCCGCCAACCTGGTGGGCAACACCAACAACTACTACTCGGTCCTGAAGGACACCCGGTACCCGGACACCGTGCGGGACTTCCTGAAGCTGATGTACTCGGACGAGTTTGTACAGGAGCAGCTGGCCATCGGCAACCTGCCCACCACCACGAACACCGAACAGTTCCTGGACCAGGCCGCCAACCCGGAGTACGCAAAGTTCCAGTACGGACTGGTGGAGGACGCACCCAACTTCCAGCTCTCCTGGGACCAGGCGTACCCGCCGGCTGCAACGCCGACCATCCACAGCGCCGTGTCCGATTTCTTCGCCGGAAGCATTGACGAAGACGGCTTCATTTCGGCCATGCAGTCCCTGAAGCAGTAGCCGGACCGAAGGCACACCATGACCACCCTGCTTCCACCCCGGCCGCCGGCCGTGCCGGACAACCCTGCCAAGGGTTCTCCGGCACCGGCCGGCAGGACCCGGAAGAACCGTCCGGGGATCGCCTGGACGCTGCCCGCGGCGGTGTTTTTCCTGCTCTTCGCCGTCATCCCGCTGGTCGCCGTCGTTGTCCTGTCCTTCATGACCTGGACCGGCCTCGGCGACGCCAAGTTCGTAGGGCTGGAGAACTGGAAGGAACTCGCCGGAGACCCGGTCATGTTCAAGAGCCTGTGGCTGAGCCTGCTGTTCATCGTCCTCGGCGTGGCCACCCAGACTCCGGTGAGCATCCTGCTGGGTGTCTGGGCGGCCGGCCCGCAACGCAACCGTGCCGTCCTCAGCGTCATCTTTTTCCTGCCCCTGCTGCTCTCGTCCGCCGCAATCTCGGTGCTGTGGCGGGCGCTGCTGGATCCGAACTTCGGCATTCCGGGCCAGCTGAAGTGGCTCTTCGGGGACGGAAACCTGTTCGGCCACCAGCCCACCGCCATCGGCGTCATCATCTTCGTGGGCATGTGGCAGTTCACCCCGTTCCACACGCTGATCTACCAGGGCGCAGCAAAATCCGTTCCGCCGGTGCTCTACCAGGCGGCCGAAGTGGACGGCGCCGGACGTGCCCGGCAGTTCTTTTCCATCACCCTGCCCCAGCTGCGCAACAGCATCATCACCTCCGTGATCCTTATGGTGGTGGGCGGGCTGACCACCTTCGAGACCGTGCTGATCCTGACCAACGGCGGTCCCGGGACGGACACCACCATCACCGCCTTCTACATGTATGAGGAAGCGTTCCGGCGCTACAACTTCGGCATGGGCTCGGCCATCGCCCTGGTCCTGGTGGTGGTGGCCACAGCCATCTCGCTGATCATGGTGAAGCTCTCCGGCTACGACAAGATGCGCAGCACCATGGAGGGAGTCTGATGCGTACCCGCCCGAATTACATCGCCGGAGCGGCCGTCACCGTCTGGCTCCTGATCGTGGCCCTGCCACTGTATGTGATGGTGGCCGCGAGTGTGCAGAGCCGCACCGATTTCAGCGCCAACGGCCCCGTTTCCCTGCCGACCAACCTGACCTTTGACAACTTCCTGGAGGTGTTCCGCAGCGGCTTCGGCAGCTACTTCCTGAACACCTTTATTGTCACCGCGGGCGTGGTGGGCATTGTCCTGCTGGTGGTGCCGCCACTCTCCTACGCCATTGTGCGCAGCCAGTCCCGCGGCACCACACTGATTTTCCGGTTCTTCCTGCTGGGCCTGGCCATCCCGGTCCAAGCCGTGATTGTGCCGATGTTCTATCTGATCAACGCGGTGGGGCTCTACGACACCCTGTTGGGGATCATCCTGCCCACGGCGGCCTTTGCACTGCCGATCTGCACACTGATCCTGTCCGGCACCATGCGGGACATCACTCCGGAACTCTATGAGGCCATGTCCGTGGACGGTGCCTCCACCGCCCGCACCTTCCTGCGCCTGGTGCTGCCGCTGTCCAAGGGCGGACTGTCCACCATTGCCGTGTTTGCCGCACTGCAGGGCTGGAACGGTTTCCTCCTGCCGCTGATCCTTACCCAGTCCGATTCCACCAAGGTGGTCACCCTGGGCCTGTTCAACTTCCAAACCCAGTACGGCATCAACGTGCCGGGCATCCTCGCCGCAGTGATGCTCTCCATGATTCCGGTGCTGCTGGTGTACCTCTTTGCGCGCCGCGCACTGGTCCAGGGCCTTATGGGCGTGGGCGGAAAGTAGCCATGACAGAAACCACAGTTGATTCCCTGCCCTGGCGGGACACCTCCCGCACTCCGCAGGAACGCGCCGCCCTGCTCATTCGGCAGATGACCCGGGAGGAGAAAGCCGCCCAGCTCTTCGGTGTCTGGGTGGGTGCCTCCGGCGAGGGCGGACAGGTGGCCCCGCACCAGCACGACATGAAGGAGCCGGCTCCGCTGGAGGACCTGCTCCCCGCCGGGCTCGGCCAGCTGACCCGCCCGTTCGGCACCCACCCGGTGGACGCCGGCATGGGCGCCCTGTCGCTGATGCGCACCCAGCAGCGGATTGCCGGTGCCAACCGGTTCGGCATTCCGGCCATGGCGCATGAGGAGTGCCTGGCCGGCTTCGCGGCCTGGGGCGCCACGGCCTATCCGGTGCCGCTGTCCTGGGGCGCCACCTTCAACCCGGAACTCATCGCCCGGGTGGGCGCAGCCATCGGCGCCGACCTCCGCTCGGTGGGCGTGCACCAGGGCCTGGCGCCGGTGCTCGACGTCGTCCGCGATGCCCGCTGGGGCCGGGTGGAGGAAACCATCGGCGAGGACCCGTATCTGGTGGGCAGTATCGCCTCCGCCTACATCCGCGGTCTGGAGGGTGCCGGGGTGGTGGCCACGCTGAAGCATTTTGTGGGCTACTCCGCGTCCAAGGCCGGCCGCAACCTGGCTCCCGTTTCCGTGGGCGTCCGCGAGCGCGCCGACGTGCTGCTCGTGCCCTTCGAAATGGCGGTCCGGGAGTCCGGCGTCCGCTCGGTCATGCACGCCTATACCGACGTTGACGGCGTGCCCTCCGCGGCGGACCGGGACCTGCTGACCGGGCTGCTGCGCGAGACGTGGGGTTTCGAGGGCACCGTGGTGGCCGATTACTTCGGCGTCGGGTTCCTGAAGGAACTGCACCGGGTGGCCGGCACCATGGGCGAGGCCGCCGCCGCCGCACTGACCGCGGGCGTCGACGTCGAACTGCCCACTGTGGACGCCTTCGGTGAACCACTGCTGGCGGAACTGGCTGCCGGACGGCTGGATGAGGCCGTGATCGACACGGCGGTGCAGCGGGTCCTGACCCAGAAAATCCAGCTCGGGCTGCTGGATGCCGACTGGTCGGCCGTCCCGCCGGCCCTCGCAGGGGCGGACCTGTCCGATCCCGCCGCGGTGTCCGGGTCCGTGGACCTGGACGGGCCGGCCAACCGTGCTCTGGCCGCCGAAGTGGCGGAGCAGGCCCTGGTCCTCACGGCCAACAACGGAATCCTGCCGCTGGCCGCACCGGGGCGGATCGCCGTCGTTGGACCCAACGCGGACAATCCCATGGCGTTCCTGGGCTGTTACTCCTTCCCCGCACATGTGGGCGTGCAGCATCCCGAGGTCGCCGCGGGCATCGAACTGCCCACGGTTGCCGCCTCGCTTCGCACCGAATTCCCGGACAGCACGGTCACGGTAACCGAAGGCTGCAGCGTGGACGGGCCGTCCACGGACGGGGTCGCCGACGCGCTGGCCGCCGCCGGGGACGCAGACGTGGTGGTGGCCGTGCTGGGCGACCGGTCCGGCCTGTTCGGCCGCGGCACCAGTGGCGAAGGCTGCGACGCCGAATCCCTGGTACTTCCCGGCGTGCAGCAGCAACTGCTGGATCACCTGCTGGACACGGGTAAACCCGTGGTGCTGGTGCTGCTGACCGGACGGCCGTATGCCCTGGGCCGCGCCGCCGCCGGTGCGGCGGCCATTGTGCAGGCCTTCTTCCCCGGCGAAGAGGGCGGTCCCGCGGTGGCGGGTGTGCTCAGCGGGCGGGTGAATCCCTCCGGCCGGCTGCCGGTCAGCGTTCCGGCAAGTCCCGGGGCGCAGCCCTCCACCTATCTGGCCGCTCCCCTGGCCAGGTCCAGCGATGTCTCCAGCATCGACCCCACCCCGGCCTTCGCTTTCGGCCACGGCCTCAGTTACAGCACCTTCGAGTGGACGGAGGCCACCCTGTCCGGCCCGGCCGAAGTCGGCGTCGACGGCGAAACAGCCGTGTCCGTGACGGTCACCAACACGTCCGGGCGCGACGGTGCCGAGATCGTCCAGCTCTACCTCCACGATCCGGTGGCCTCGGTGGTCCGCCCGGTGCAACGGCTGGCAGGGTTTGTCCGGGTGCCGCTGGCCGCGGGTGCCTCGGCACGGGTGTCCTTTACGGTGCCGGCCGACGTCGCGTCCTTCACCGGACGGGACGGACGGCGGATCGTGGAGCCGGGTGAGCTGGAGCTGCGGCTCGGGGCTTCCAGCACTGACATCCGGGCAACGGCCGGTGTTAGCCTGACCGGAACCGTGCGGGAGGTGGACCATACCCGCCGGCTGCATTGCCCGGCGGAGGTGGTGCCGGCTACACACAACTAGGAGCCGCATGTACTACGACCTGCCCGCAGAAGAGCTTGCCACGTACCGCGGCAGCACCACCGAACCGGAGGACCTGGACCGGTTCTGGGCGGACACCCTGGCCGAAGCGCGCCGGCACCCGCTGGCGGTAACGGCCACTCCCTACCCGAGCGGGCTGCGCACCGTGGAGGTGTACGACGTCGTGTTCCCGGGGTTCGCGGGCGATCCGATCCGGGCCTGGCTGCGACTGCCCGCCCGGGAACTGCGCGGCGACGGGTTATTGCCCGGCGTAGTGCAGTTTGCCGGCTACGGCGGTGGCCGGGGGGAAGCGCACGAGGGCCTGTTCTGGGCCTCGGCGGGCTTCGCCCACCTGCAGATGGACACCCGCGGGCAGGGTGCCGGCTGGAGCAAGGGCACGACGCCGGACGCTGCCGGCAGTGCCGGTCCCCAGGTTCCTGGCGTGATGACCCGCGGAGTGCTCGATCCGCAGACGTATTACTACCGGCGGCTGATTACCGATGCCGTCCGGGCGGTGGAGGCCATGCGATCACTCGCCGGCAGCGGTTCGGCGCCGGTGGATCCGGAACGGGTGGCGGTGCTGGGGATGAGCCAGGGCGGCGGGCTGGCTCTGGCGGTCGCTGCGCTGTGCCCGGAGGTGGCCGCCGTCGTCGCCCTGGTGCCGTTCCTTTCGGACTTTCCGCGGGCGCTGAACGTGACCGATGCCTACCCCTACCGCGAGATCACCGATTTCCTCTCCATGCAGCGCGGGGCCGTCCAGCAGGTAATGTCCACGTTGCGCTATTTCGACGTCGTGAACCTGGTGCCGCGCGCGTCCGCGCCGGCATTGTTCTCGGTGGGCCTGATGGATACCACCACGCCGCCGTCCACTGTGTACGCCGCGTACAACGCCTACGCCGGGCCCAAGGAGCTGACCGTGTGGCCGTTCAACCAGCATGAGGCCGGCGGCGCCGAGGACGAGCTGGTGGCGCTGGCGTTCCTGCGGAAGCAGTTCGCTGCGGACTAGAAAGCCCGGGCGCCCGGGTTGTCCGCAGTGAACAGTGAGCAGACGGTGTTGTAATACCGGTCGGTGGTGCCGCGGTGTTGCAGGCCGATCCTGGTGCAGACCCGCTGCGAGGCCGTGTTCGCGGGGTTCGTTACTGCCACGATGCGGGGAAGGCCGGCGTCGAACGCGTGCGCCAGCACCGCGGCACCGGCTTCCGATGCGTAGCCGCGTCCCCAGCTGTCCGGGTGGAAGTGCCAGCCGATTTCGATGTCCCCGGACGGCTGGAGTTCCGGTCCCGACGCCGGGATGGGCTTGAGCAGCAGGGTTCCGGCCGGCTGCCCGGACTCCTTCACCTGCACCGCCCGGATGCCGCAGGTTCCGTCATCCCTGGCGGCCCACGCGTTTATGAGGGCGAGGGCCTCTGACCGGTCCTGCATCAGCTTGGGCGTGGTGCCGATGAACCGCTGCACCTCCATCCGGGAGTACATATCAAGGACGAAGTCCGCGTCCTCGGCCGTGAACGGACGCAGGGTGAGGCGCGGGGTTTCCAGGGTCAGCATCAGAGCAGTCTACGGTTGCCGCCAGCCTTGGACAATCACGGAAGAGTGCAGAACCTTGCCCTGACATCCCTGCCGTGGCACTATCGCTCAACAACACATACCTATCGTTCATCGATCAGTAAAGCAGGGCACACCATGGGCTTGGAACTTGAATCCGGAATGGCACGGTCGACCGTGGTTGCGGCACGGGCAACCCTGGCCGTACTGCTGGCCGGCTGCGTACTGTGCCAGCTGCTGGTGATTCCCTGGCTTGCTGCCGAAGCAGCCGGGAGGTTCCCCGAGGCCGAGCACCTGCGAAACCCGGTAACGGTACTGGCCGTGTCCGTAGTTGCCGCAGCGGAAGCCGCCCTGATGCTGGCATGGCCGCTGCTGCGCGTCTTTGAGCCCGGCGCCGTCATCCGCCGTCGGTTCCTGATCCTTGCGGACATCCTGATCGGGGCCCTGCTGGCGGCGGTGGCCCTGATGGGTGCCATTCTTGACGTTCTGTCCCGGGACCAGATGTGCCCGCCCGCAGTTGGCCTGGTCCTGCTGGCGGGAATGGCCGCCGGCTTGGTCCTCGCCATCACGGTCCTGGTCTGGCGCGTGCGAATACGCCAGAATCTCCGGAGCAGCCGGCACTGTCGGTTAAAAACCACGGGCTAACCGCCCGCCGGCCCCAGCGCGCCGGAAAACCGGGCTAGGCCGCGGCAATCCCGAACCCGAGCCGGTGCTCCTCCCCCGGAGCCAGGACAATCAGTCCTTCCCCGGAGTTGAAGGCGTCCGGCGGGCAGGTCATCGGCTCGGCAGCCACGCCCAGACGGCCCATCTGCTCGCCGGAGTAGATCTGCAGCCAGGGCGCGTCCTTGCCGTCGGCGCTCAGCACGGACCCCAGGCCCGTCTCCGGATCTGTCAGCCGGACCTGCCACCCGCCGTCGGGCAGGCCCGAGTAGGCGTGGTCGGCGGTACGGGACCCGATGGGCTGCTCGGCGGTGAATTCCAGCGGGGTGCCGGCCACGTCCTGCAGCTCGGCCAGATCCAGCGGACGGCCCGGCTGCTCCACGGTGCCGAGCACCTGGGCGGCAGGAACTTCCAGCACGCAGCGGCCCACCGGAGCCAGGTCCGCGGTGAGATACGGATGGGCGGAGACGCCGTACGGGGCCGCGGAGTTACCCACGTTCCGGGCGGCCAGTTCCACGCTCAGGCCTGTGTCGGCGTCGAGCGCGTACACGGCCTCCAGGTCCAGGGAGAACGGGTAGCCGGGTGAGCCCATCAACCGGTGCCGCAGCACCACCCGGTCCGGCGCAGCCTCGGCCACCTGCCACTCGTCCCAGCAGACCAGCCCGTGCAGGGCCATGCCGGTTTCGGGTTCATTGACCGGCACCTGGTAGTCGGTGCCGGCAAAGGTGTAACGGCCGCCGGTGATCCGGTTCGGCCAGGGCATCAGCACCTTGCCGGTGTAGGCGTGCGGCACGGTGTCGGCCGCCAGCGGCAGCACCAGGTGCCGGCCGTCGCGGGTCAGCGCGGCGAGCGCGGCGCCGACGGGGTAAATGGTGGCACGGTAGGCGCCGGCCGCCAGTTCGACGGGGCTGCCGTTGGGACCTGAGAAACCGGAATTCGTCATGGACCCGAGCCTACCGGGTGGCCGGAAGCGGAGGAGTCACCGCCGCCTGCCGGTAACGGTGCAGCAGCTCCGGTGCGGGTTCGGCGGTCACCACCGTAGCGGCACCGTCATTCCACTCCGGCCAGGCACCGGCCAGGACGCCGGCAGCCTGCCGGGCGGCGCCGTCGGCCACGTATTCCCCGGGCCGCGGCACGGTGACCGGCAGCCCGAACACGGCGGCGATGGACTGCTGGATGGCCTCGGACCGGGCGGCTCCGCCTACCAGGATCACCCGCTGCGCGGACACTCCGGTGTCTTTCAGGGCGGCAAATCCGTCCGCCAGGGAACACGCGATCCCCTCGACGGCGGCACGGGCCAGGTTGGCCGGGGTGAAGTTGGCCAGCGTCATCCCGTGCAGCGAGCCGGTGGCCCCGGGCAGGTTGGGGGTGCGTTCCCCCTCGAAGTAGGGCACCATCACCAGGCCGTGCGCGCCGGGCGGGGCGGACAGAGCCAGCCGGGTCAGCTCATGCAGGTCGACGCCGAGCATCGCCGCGGTGGCATCCAGCACCCGGGAGGCATTCAGGGTGCAGGCCAGCGGCAGGTAGTGCCCGGTGGCGTCGGCAAACCCTGCCACCAGGCCGGTGGCGTCCGACGTCGGCGCATCGGTCACCGCGAACACGGTGCCGGAGGTGCCGATGGAGACCACCACATCCCCCACCCCTGCGGCGACGCCGAGCCCGGCGGCCGCATTGTCACCGGCACCGGGCCCGATCAGCGCGCCGGAGGCGGTGCGTCCGCCGGCCTCCAGCGGCCCGAGCAGGCGCGGAAGCTGCGGGACATGGCCCAGGATCTGCTTCAACACTTCGGGCAGGTACTCCCCGCTGGCCGGTGACCAGTACCCGGTCCCCGAGGCATCCGAACGGTCGGTGGCCAGCGCCGCCAGCCCGTCCGCACCGCTGCCCGGCCCGTAACCGGCCAGCCGCCAGCTCAGCCAGTCATGCGGCAGGCACACCGCGGCGATGCGGGCGGCATTGTCCGGTTCATTGTCGGCCAGCCAGCGCAGCTTTGCTGCGGTGAATGCCGCGACCGGCACCGACCCGGTGGTGTCCGCCCAGTAGCGGGCACCGTCCGGGCCGGCTTCGGCCACCATCTGTTCCGCCGCAGCGGCGGAGCGGACATCGTTCCAGAGCAGCGCCGGACGGATCACGGCTCCGGACTCGTCCAGGCACACCATGCCGTGCTGCTGCCCGCCCACGGACACGGCCTCCACGTCATCCAGTCCGCCCGCGGCGGCAGCGGCTTCCTGCAGGGCCGTCCACCACGCTTCCGGATCCACCTCGGTACCGGCCGGATGCCGGGCGGATCCTTCCCGGACCAGCGCACCGGTCTGCGCGTCGCGGATGACTACCTTGCAGGACTGGGTGGAGCTGTCGACTCCGGCAACTAGTGGCATGCCCGGCCTTCCGTCTCGATGGGGTGCGCTGCGGGGGTAGCCTAGCGGGCGCCCATCAGGTGTTCCAGTGCCAGCTGGTTCAGCTTCACGAACCCGAAGTCGCGGTCCGCTGCGGCGTTGGCGTCGAAGTCCTCGAAGGCGGCGGAGTCGGCCAGCAGGTCGGTGACGGATTCCCCGGCGGCCAGCGTGGGCTGGGCCAGTTCACCGATGCCGGCGTACTGCAGGGCTTCCTGCACCTCGGGATCGGCGCGGAAGGCGGTGGCGCGTTCCTTGAGCAGCAGGTACATGTCCATGTTGGCCTTCGCCGATTCCCACACACCCGGGTAACCCTCGGTGCGGGAGGGCTTGTAGTCGAAGTGGCGCGGGCCCTCGTAGCGCGGTCCGCCGTTGGGGAAGCCGTTTTCCAGCAGGTCCACGGTGAAGAAGGCGCTGGTGAGGTCGCCGTGGCCGAAGACCAGGTCCTGGTCGAACTTGATGGACTTCTGTCCGTTGAGGTCGATGTGGAACAGCTTGCCGGACCACAGGGCCTGGGCAATGCCGTGGGTGAAGTTCAGTCCGGCCATCTGCTCGTGCCCGGTCTCCGGGTTCAGGCCCACAATGTCGCCGTTGTCCAACTGGGCAATAAAGGCGAGCGCGTGGCCGATGGTGGGCAGGAAGATGTCGCCGCGCGGCTCATTGGGCTTGGGTTCAATGGCCAGGCGCAGGTCGTAGCCCTTCTCCTTGACGTACCCGGCCACCGTGTCCACGCCTTCCTTCATCCGGTCGAAGGCGGCGGCGAAGTCCTTGGACCCGTCATACTCGCTGCCTTCCCGGCCGCCCCACATCACAAACGTCTCGGCCCCGAGCTCGGCGGCGAGGTCGATGTTGCGCAGCACCTTGCGCAGGGCGAAGCGGCGCACGGAGCGGTCATTGGAGGTGAAGCCGCCGTCCTTGAAGACCGGATGGGTGAACAGGTTGGTGGTCACCATGGGTGCCTTGAGGCCGGTTTCGGCCAGTGCATTGGTGAAGTTCTTCAGGATCAGGTCCCGCTCCTGGCCGGAGGCGTCAAAGGGGACCAGGTCATTGTCGTGGAAGGTCACGCCGTAGGCACCGAGTTCGGCGAGCTTATGCATCCCCTCGACGGGGTCCAGGTTGGCGCGGGTGGGGGTGCCGAAGGGGTCGGTTCCGGTCCAGCCGATAGTCCAAAGGCCGAAGGTAAACCGGTCGGAAGGCGATGGCTTCATTGTCATGGTCGCTCCAGATCACAGGAATTAGTTGGTGCCAACAACATATTCCGGTGACGCGGGGGTGTCAACGGTTCCAGCGGGTAGTCTGGGAGCAATTAGGGGCTTTACAGGCAGGCAGCACCAGCACGTTTACGAACAGGGAGGACCGGCGCAATGACCGGCAGGACCGGCAAGATGAGCGGCGGCAGGCAGCAGGCCCCGGCCGGCGGCGGCACCGACAGCCTGCGGGCCGCCAACCTTTCGCGGATCCTGACTTTGCTGCACCGGCACGGCCCGCTCTCACGCGCCGAACTGACCCGCCGCACCGGCTTTAACCGCTCCACAGTCGGCGCCTTGGCCGGGGAGCTGGCGGCCATGGGCCTGGCCTATGAGACCAATCCGCCCGCCGGCCGGGTAGGCCGCCCCAGTCCCCTGGTTCATCCGAACGAGCAGGTGGCCGCCGTCGTGGTCCACCCCGACGTCGACGCCGTCACCGTGGGTTTGGTGGGCCTGGGCGGCCGGGTGCACCGGCGGATCCGGCAGGAAACCTCAGCCGTGCCCACCGTGGCCGACACCGTGGAGATCAGCCGCGCCGCGATGGCGGAAATGGCCGACGACCTGGCGTCCCTGGACCGGATAGCCGGCGTGGGGGTGGCCGTTCCGGGCCTCACCCGTACCGGCGACGGACTGGTCCTGCTGGCTCCGCACCTTCAGTGGCGGGACGAACCGCTGGCCGTTCCCCTGGCGCAGGCGCTGGGCCTGCCGGTCTTTGCCGGCAATGACGCGACCCTGGCCTCCGTGGCCGAAAGCCTGTTCGGTGCCGCCGTGGACGCGGCCAACGCGGTGTACCTCAACGGCAGTGCCAGCGGCATCGGCGGCGGCATCATCGTGTCCGGCACGCCGCTGCGCGGAGCCGACGGCTACGCCGGGGAGCTGGGCCACACCTTGGTGAACAGCAGCGGCTCCCCCTGCCACTGCGGCCGCTCCGGCTGCCTGGAAACGGAAGTGAACCTGACCCGGCTGCTTGACGCGCTCGGTTTGGCCCGGGCGGACCAGGACACCCTGGATGCCGCGATGGCCGAGCCCCGCTCAGCGGCCGTCCGGGCCGAAGTGGACCGGCAGCTGGACCAGCTGGCGGTGGCGCTGACTAATTTCGTGAACATCTTCAATCCGGAGACCATCGTGCTGGGCGGATTCCTCGGCACCCTGTTCGCCGCCAACCCCGACCGGCTGCGCGCTGCGGTGGCCGCCGACGCCGTCGCCGGGCTGGGCG
>NZ_JBNHFG010000027.1:0-35045 GCF_059090025.1 Arthrobacter sp. Y3224198 | reverse complement strand
CGTGCCCGGGCCGCCGCCACCTGTGCCGCGGCCGCGCCGATACCGGCACCGGCTTCCACAGCCCGGGCACGCGCAGCTTTCAGGCGTTCATCGGTTTCCTCCACCGCAGCCTGGATTTCCAGCAGTCCCGGCGCCGTGGCGGAACCGCCCCGGGCACTGACCGGGGTCAGGACATCGCCGTCGGCCGTCACCGCCCGGGCAGCCGGACAACGTGCCAGCAGCTGCTGCGCCGCATCCAGGTCCTCCACGGCCACGGCGTCCGCCAGGAGCACGTTCAGGGCAGGCTGTACCGAAGGATCCGCGCTGATCAGCGACAGCACGGGTACGGCGCCGGGCGGCAGATCATCCATCCCGGCCGCAGAAGCCGCAGCGGTGCCTGCCGCACTGTCCGACGCTGCGGCCAGCAGCAGCTCGGCCTGTCCCTCCCCCGCATCCTTCAGGTACCGCAGTGCGCGGACCGCGGCGTCGGAGTCCTCGACGGTCACCGCATCGGTTGCCGTTCCCAGGGCTGCCGCCACCACACGCTCATAGCCGGGCTTGACGCTGACGGACAGGGGTGCCAGCACCCCTGGCAGCCCGGCTGCCACCAGTGCACCGCTGCCGTCGCGCCGGTCCAGGCCGACGGCGAGCGCCTCACGGCGGGCCGTAAGGTTCTCCGCCTCCCGCACCGCTTCCCGCTCTGCGGACTGCAGCTGGTGCAGGGTTTCCTCGGCATCTTCAAGCTCCGTCTGCGCAGCTTCGAACTCGGCATCCAGGTCCGCCTCGCCCGCTTCAGCTCCGGCGGCCGAGCCTTCCAACTGTCCGAACTCCTGCAACGCCTTCGCCCGCCGTTCCTGCGCTGCGGCAATGGAGGTGCGCAACCGGCCCACTTCAGCCTGTGCGGAGGCCAGGCGGGAGCGTGCGGCCTCCATCTGGCCGGTGAGCCGGGCACGCCCTTCCCGCCGGTCCGCCGCGGCGCGCAGCAGGGCAGCAAAGTTCTTTTCCTCCGCGGCGGCGTCATCCTCGGCGGCTTCCCGGATCTCCACGGCATCGTCCAGCCGTGCGCGCAGGTCCTCGATCCCGGCTTCCAGGGCGGCTGCTTCAGCCCGCACCCGGTCCGCCGAAGCCTGCAGCTGTTCCGGGTCGCGGCCGCTGCCGGCGTCGGGTTCCGCCGCGCCGAGCAGCCGGGCACGTTCGGCGGCGAGCGCGGACAGGGACCGGAAGCGTTCCTGCAGCGAGGACAACCCGTACCAGGTGTCGCGGGCGGCAGTTAGTGCCGGTGCTGCCTGCGCCGCCAGTGCCTCGAGTTCTTCCTGGCGCTGCCGGCCCTCCTCCACGGCGGCCTCCACCGCCACGCGGCGTGCCTTCAGCGCTGATTCGTCCGCCGCCTCTTTTTCGTAGGCGGCCGTCAGGGTGGCCAGGTCGTCGGCCAGCAGCCGGGACCGTGCGTCGCGGACATCCTGCTGCACCGTTTTGGCCCGGCGCGCCACCGCGGCCTGCTTGCCCAGCGGTCCCAGCTGGCGGCGCAGCTCGGCGGTGAGGTCGGTGATCCTGGCCAGGTTGGCCTGCATGGCATCGAGCTTGCGCAGCGTTTTTTCCTTGCGCCGGCGGTGCTTGAGGATGCCGGCTGCTTCTTCAATGAAGCCGCGCCGTTCCTCTGCCGTTGCGTGCAGCACCTTGTCCAGCTGGCCCTGGCCGACAATGACATGCATCTCGCGGCCCAGGCCGGAGTCGGAAAGCAGCTCCTGGATGTCCAGCAGGCGGCAGGGGCTGCCGTTGATGGCGTATTCGGAACCGCCGGCGCGGAACAGCGTGCGCGATATGGTGACTTCGGAGTAGTCGATCGGCAGGGCGCCGTCGGCGTTGTCGATGGTCAGGGACACCTGCGCCCGGCCCAGCGGGGCACGGCCCGAAGTGCCGGCGAAGATGACGTCCTCCATCTTCCCGCCGCGGAGTGTCTTGGCTCCCTGCTCCCCCATCACCCATGCCAGGGCGTCCACCACATTGGACTTTCCGGAGCCGTTGGGACCCACCACGGCGGTGACACCGGGTTCAAACTCAAAGGTGGTGGCCGATGCGAAGGACTTGAAACCTCGCATGGTCAGGGTTTTCAGATGCACGGGGGTTGATCTCTCCTGCCGGGGTTGATTCCCTAAATCTACGCGGTTAGCGTCGAAATTCCCGTCTACTCGGAGAGCGTAATCCTGCTTTTCCCTGCGGATTCGCAGGGCTGGAAAGTAGGCTTCTAAAAGAGTCATATGATTTTAGGGCGTGGATGCAGGCTTCACGGCGGCCGCCAGCGCGATAGTTTCAGCAGCAGACAAGGCAGGCATTTTGACCGGGAACTTCAACTTCCAGCACTCCAACTCCGCCATCCTCAGCGTGAACAGCGTTGAAGCACCCATGGTGATGAGTTCCAAGGAATTCGACGAACGGCTGGAGCCATCGCTCAAACGGCTGCGTCTGTCCAAGCGGCTGCTGGAACGCGTTGCCGGCGTCAGCGAACGGCGCTGGTGGGCCCCGGGCTCCGGGTTCGACGACGGCGCAATCGAAGCGGGTGCGAAGGCCCTGGCGGAGGCCGGGATCGAGGCGTCCGAGATCGGGCTGCTCATCAACACCTCCGTGACCCGGCGCAACCTTGAGCCGTCGGTGGCCGTGAAGATCCACCACGGGCTGGGACTGCCCTCCTCGGCGATGAACTTCGACCTGGCCAATGCCTGCCTTGGCTTCGTCAACGGGATCACGCTGGCCTCGAACATGATCGACTCCGGGCAGATCAACTATGCCCTGATTGTGGCCGGCGAGGATTCCCAGGGCGTCCAGGAAGCCACCTTCGAACGGCTGAACCGCCCGGATTCCACCCGCCAGGACTACCTGCGCGAATTCGCCACCCTCACCCTGGGCTCCGGCGCCGCCGCAGCCGTCATCGGCCGGGCGGACAAGCATCCGGGCTCGCACCGCATCCTCGGCGGGGTCTCGCGCGCCGGCACCCAGCACCACGAGCTGTGCGTGGGCGGCGTGGACGGCATGTACACCGATACCAAGGGCCTGCTGGACGGCGGCCTGGAACTGGTGGTCGACGGCTGGAACGAAGCGCAGGAAAACGGCTGGGACTGGAGCGGCATGGACCGCTACGTCACGCACCAGGTTTCCAACTCCTACACCAACGCCATCATCAAGGCCGTGGACCTGGACCGGGCGAAAGTGCCGATCACCTTCCCCACCTGGGGCAACGTGGGTCCGGCGTCGCTGCCGATGACCCTGGCCCAGGAATCGCGTTCCCTGAACCCCGGTGACCGGGTGCTGTGCATGGGCGTGGGCTCGGGCCTGAACACCACCATGATGGAGATTGCGTGGTAGAGGAGCTTTGGCCCGGCGTATCCTCCGCCTGGTCCTCGTTTGTCCGTGTTCCCTCCACCGCCGCCGTCGACCCCGCCGGTACCGTACACAAGTGGCACGTGCTTGATAACGGCCCCGACCTGGCCGCGGCCGGCATCGAACCGGCCGGCACACTGCTGTGCGTGCACGGCAACCCCACCTGGTCCTACCTCTGGCGCAGCCTGCTGGCTGCCGGCGCCCCGGCCCGGAACCCGTGGCGGGTAGTCGCCGTCGACCAGCTGGACATGGGTTTCTCCGAGCGCACCGGGGCCTTCCGCCGGCTGGAGGACCGGATCACCGACCTCGGCAACCTCACCGACGCGCTGGGCCTCCACGGGCCCGTGGTCACCGTCGGACACGACTGGGGCGGGGTCATCTCCCTGGGCTGGGCGCTGCGGCACCGCCGCCAGCTGGCCGGCGTGGTCCTCACCAACACCGCCGTGCACCCGGCCGGTTACTCCCTGCCGCCGGCGCTCAAGCTGGCTTTGCACCCGGCCGTCCACCCGTGGGGCTCCCGGAGCACCGACGCGTTTATCCGAGTCACCCACTCCCTCGCACAGCCCGCACTGCCCCGCGAGGTCAGGGACGCCTTCGGCCTGCCCTACCGCAGCGCGGCGCGCCGGCAGGGCGTGGCGAACTTCGTGGCGGACATTCCCGCTGAGGAAACCCATCCGAGCTGGCGGAGCCTGAACACCGTGGCCGACGGCATCCGCCGGCTGGATGTCCCGTCCCTGGTCCTGTGGGGACCCAAGGACCCGGTGTTCTCGGACCGCTACCTGGGCGATGTGCTGGAGCGGCTGCCCGCTTCCTCCGTCCACCGGTTCGAGGGCGCCGGGCATCTGCTGCCCGAAGACGTCGACATTGCCTCCCCGGTGTTCGACTGGCTGCAGACAGCGGTCCAGGCCCCCGCTGACACCGGGCTGAAGCGCAGCGAACCGTTCCGGCCCATGCTCGCCGAACTCGACGAACGGGCCGGGGACACCAGCGCCGCCGTCGTCGACATGGCACCGCTGGATGCAAGCGCCGGCGGCACCCAGCCGCGCACCCTGTCCTGGGCCGGGCTGGCCGAACGCGTCAACGCCCTGGCTGCCGGCCTGGCCGCGGCCGGCGTGCGTCCCGGAACCCGGGTGAACCTGCTGGTGCCGCCGGGTATCGAGCTAACCTCGCTGATCTATGCCTGTCTGCGCCTGAACGCCGTCATTGTCGTGGCCGACGCAGGACTGGGCACCAAGGGCCTGGGCCGGGCCATCAAGGGCGCCGGTCCGGCATTCCTTATCGGAATTGACCGGGCGCTGACCGGAGCCCGCCTGCTGGGCTGGCCCGGAACCCGGATCAGTGTTGCGGAGCTGTCCCCGGCGCGCAAGGCCCTGCTGGGCGTTCGGCACTCCGTGGCTGAGCTGATTGCCGACGGATCCGGATCCCAGGTGCCCTGGTTCCCGGTGGAGCCCGACGCCGACGCCGCGATCCTGTTCACCTCGGGTTCCACGGGACCGGCCAAGGGCGTGGTCTACACGCACCGGCAGCTGGCCGCCATGCGGGATGCCATCAAGGACACCTACCACCTGCGCGCCGGAACGGCACTGGTGGCGGGATTCGCGCCGTTCGCACTGCTGGGACCGGCGTTGGGAGCCACCTCGGTCACGCCCGACATGGATGTCACCTCGCCGCGCACGCTGACTGCCGCTGCGTTGGCCGATGCCGCTGTAGCCGTGGACGCCACCACCGTTTTCGCTTCTCCGGCGGCACTGACCAACGTCGTCGCAACCTCCGGGGAGCTGGACGGCACGCAGCGGAGCGCACTGGCCAAGGTGGACCTGCTGCTTTCCGCCGGGGCTCCCATTGCCGAGCACCTGCTGGCCCGGGTCTCCGACCTGGTGCCCAACGCCTCCCTGCACACTCCCTACGGGATGACCGAGGCGCTTCCGGTGACCGACATCAGCCTCGACGGAATCCGGGACGCCGGCTCCGGCAACGGTGTCTGCGTCGGCACCCCGGTATCCCGGGCTGAGGTAGCCATCGCGGAAGTGTTCCCGGACGGTTCGGTAGGCAGCAAACCGCTGACCACCGCAGGCCTCACCGGCGAAATCCTCGTCAGCGCACCGCACGTCAAGGACCGTTACGACCGGCTCTGGATCACCGAGACCCGCAGCTCCTCGATCCCTGGCTGGCACCGCACCGGCGACGTGGGCCACCTCGACGGCGAGGGCCGGCTCTGGGTAGAGGGACGCCTCGGCCACATCCTCACCACTGCCGGCGGCGTCCGGACCCCGGTAGCGGCCGAACAGGCAGCTGAGTCCGTCGACGGCGTGGGCCGTGTGGCCGTGGTCGGCGTCGGGCCGGCCGGGGCGCAGGTCCCTGTGGCCATACTCGAAACAACACCGCCGGTGCGGCGGGCGGGAACCGCGGCGCCGGAGCTGGCCGCCGTCGTCCGTGCCCGCTTGCGCGAACGGTGCGGCATGGATCTGGCCGCCGTGCTGGTGCTGCCGGCCATGCCGACCGATGTCCGGCACAACTCAAAGATCGACCGTACGGCGCTGGCCGGCTGGGCGTCGCGCCTGCTGGCCGGCGGTCCGGTGCCCAAACCCGGCAAGGGCGGAAGTTCCACTCCCGCGTCCGGCGGCGTCGGGCCCTCCGGAGCCGCTGCGTCCGCAACCGACAGCGGAGCGGTGCCGGCCTTCGAGGAGGTGTCCCGATGAGCCCGGCCGTGAGTTCCGGCGGGCTGGCACCCCGCAATGCCCTGGTGACCGGTGCCAGCGGCCTGCTGGGCGGCGCCGTCGCCGATCTGCTGGCCGCCAAGGGACACAAGGTGCGCACCCTGCAGCGGCGTCCCGGCCGCCCCGGAACCGATTTCGTGGCCGGGTCGGTGGCCGATCCCGATACCGCTGCCCGTGCCGTGGACGGCATGGACGCGGTAATCCATCTGGCCGCAAAGGTGTCCTTTACCGGCGAGTGGCACGAGTTCGAGGAAACAAACATCCTGGGCACCCAGATCCTGCTGAAGGCTGCCCGTTCCGCCGGCGTACACGACGTGGTGTTTGTGTCCTCTCCGTCGGTGGCGCACTTCGGTGAGGCGATTGCCGGAGCGGGTGCCGGCACTGCGGATCCGGCGCGGGCGCGCGGCTTTTATGCGGCGTCCAAGGCCGAGGCCGAGCTGCTGGCCCTGGCAGAGAATTCCGCCAGCTTCCGGGTGGCTGCCATCCGACCGCACATTGTCTGGGGTCCGGGCGACACCCAGCTCGTGGAGCGGGTTATTGACCGCGCCCGTTCCGGGCGGCTTCCGCTGCTCGACGCCGGTGCGGCACTGATCGACACCACCTACATCGACAATGCCGCTGCCGCCATTGTGCGCGGACTGGAGCGGATGGACGCGGCGCAGGGCAAGGCCCTGGTGGTGACCAACGGCCAGCCCCGTCCCGTGGGCGAACTGCTGGCCGGTATCTGTGCGGCAGGCGGCGTGAAGGCTCCCGGATGGAGTGTTCCCGGGAGTGTTGCCCGCCGTGCCGGCGGCCTGATTGGGCGTGCCTGGCTGGTTGCGGGCCGGCGTGGACTGGTCCACGATGAGCCGCCGATGACGCGCTTTTTGGCCGAGCAGCTGTCCACGTCGCACTGGTTTGACCAGCGTGAAACCCGCGAAGTGCTGGACTGGACACCCGAGGTGTCGGTCGAAGAAGGCATGGCCCGGCTGGCAGGGCACTACGGCGGAAAGGTGGTGGCACGGTGAAGAGCCTCGAGCTGACCGAGGCCTGGCCTGTGGACCACGCCTCCGTGGTTGTTATTGGCACCGACGGCCGGGTCCTGGGCAGCGCCGGCGACCAGGACCGGCAGTACCGCCTGGCTTCCGTCACCAAGCTGCTCAGCGCGTACACGGTCCTGATTGCCCTCGACGAGGGCGCGCTGGAGCTGGACCAGCCTGCCGGCCCCGAAGGATCCACTGTCCGGCATCTGCTGGCGCATTCCGGTGGCTACGATTTCGGCGAGCGCACCGTCCGGTACACCCCCGGTACGCGTCGGCTGTACTCCAACGCCGGCTTCGAAGTGCTGGGCGAGACCTTGGAGGAAGCCACGGGTATCGCCTTTGCCGACTACATGCGTGAAGGCCTGCTGATTCCGCTGGGAATGACCTCCACCGTGTTGGAGGGGTCGCCTGCTGCGGGAGCGGTGTCGACGGCGGCAGACCTTGGCCGGTTTGCGGCTGAGTTGCAGGCGCCTGCCCTCACGGATCCGGGCCGGCTGTCGGAAGCAACCCGGGTGGTCTTTCCGGGACTGGCCGGCGTGCTTCCCGGCTTTGGACGGCAGAAGGACAACGATTGGGGCCTGGGTTTCGAGATCCGGAACCACAAGTCGCCGCACTGGACCGGGGCGGACAGTTCTCCGGAGACCTTCGGGCACTTTGGGCAGTCCGGCACCTTCCTTTGGGTGGACCCGCAGGCACAGGCGGCAGCTGTCTGCCTTACCGACCGGAATTTCGGCCCCTGGGCGGCCGAGGTCTGGCCTCCCTTTACGGATGCCGTGCTTGCTGAGCTTGCCGGGCGCTAGGCGCGCTGGTCCTCCGTCTTGGCCGGGCTGGGCCTGGCTGAGCACGAGGCTAAGCAGCCCAAATGAAGTCGGTGATCCCCGTTTCGAAACTCCATCCCAGCCTTTCGCTGATCCTGCCACCGTCGCTTCCGGTTTCGCTTCCGGTTTCGTTTCCGGGCAGGGGCGGTGCGGTGGATCTATAGGTGTGTCCGGTGGGAGTGGTGGTCTCCACCGTGTGAGACCCCGGCCCATCAACAGCCTGCGCCTTCCAACCGGGGGCTTCCTTTGCCTGATTGCACGCCTCACAGAGTCCCTGCCCGTTCGCGGCGCTGGTTGCTCCGCCCTCGCGGTGTGGACGGATATGGTCCAACTGTCGGATGGGAGCCCCGCACCACGGCATCCGGCAGGTTTGATCCCGGGCAGCAATAAAGCGTGCCAATGACCGCGGGAACAGCCCGGAACGGGCATCCATGGCGATGAGTTCACCCGTGTCAGGGGCCGTATAGAGCCGGCGTATCCAGCGCTCGCCGGTCTTGTCTCTGCCGGACCTTTCACGTACGGTCCGGTCTCCGCCGATGGTCCGGTCTCCGCCGATGCTCCGGCCCCCTTCGGCATTACGGTTCTTGTCGGTACCCTGACCGCTGCCGCCATTCCCAGTCCGGCCACCGCCGATCCCCCGCACCAGGTCCCTCGCCCATTGGGCCGGAACCGGACCGTAGCCCGGAACGAAGGCCGGCTCGGATTCGCCGGCCAGCAGCGTCCGGTCCGACATCACCAGCTGCACTTCGACGTTCATCAGCCGTGCGTCCGCCTGTCCGGTGATCCGTTCAACCAGGGTGTCCGCCATGATCTGTCCGCGTCCCCGGGAATCGCCGGACGCACGGAGCCGGTCCGCTTCCCGTGACAGTGCCGCGTAGACCCCAATCCCCTGGGCGACGGGCAGCAGGCCGGTCAGGTAGGTCATGGTGTCCGGCGCGGGACGGCAGGATACGAAGCGTTCGGACTCGGCCTTGGCTGCACGTCGAGCCGCTGCCGCAGGGTCAAGCCGGTAGGCGGCACCCCGGGTCCGGGAAATGACCTGCCGGTCCCCCAGCTTTTCCAGCGTCCCGGGGTCCCCGGCAACTTCCTTATCCACCCGCCGCCGGTCCTCTACGTCGAGGCACGCCGTCTCCCGGACAAGCAACGTCGCACGCCACTCGCTGATCTTCCCGTCGCTGAGTGCCTGCAGCGTGTACGGCATCTCGGCAGTCAGCGCCTTGGCAAAACCCAACAGCCGTCCGCCCCTGCTGGGCGACTCCCTCCGGGCCAGGGCGATCTGGGAAGCGATACCCCGCCCCAGATCCTCGCGCCGCACTCCGGCTGCTGCCTGCTTGCGTCGCTGGGAGGCATCAAACGCTGCCGTGGCCCGCGCTTGGGCGGCCGCAGCGGCGCCTTTCAGCTCGTCGAGGGCCCGGATCCGGTTAATCAGTTCGGCGTCCTCAGGCCCCGTACCATCTTCCTGCTCCATACATGGAACCCGGTCTGACTGAGCAGCCAGCAGCTCCACCCACCGATACACCATGGCGCTGCCGGCGGCGGCAGAGCCGTCCGGCCGGCGCTCCTGAGAGGAAACATGTTCGAACATGTGTTCGATTCTATGCGAGCGAAAGGGACTAAAACAGGCGGGACTTACCTGTTCTGCTACCCGTTTTTCCTGCTGATTCCCTGCCCCACAACTCCCCACACCGATGCCACACCGATGCCGCGCCGCACCAACCGTCCTCAGCTGGCCCCGCCAAACCGCCCGCTAGTCTACTCAAATGGAAACCTGGCACCGGAACCTCCTGGGCATGAGCCAAGGTGACCTCGTAGAACACTGGCTGCCGGAGGTTCGCCTCGTCCGGAATCTCTCCTGGGAGCTCTCGGACACAGCGGTTCTGGAGGTTGCATCCGGGGACCGCCGGTACGTCGTCAAGGCCGCCGGTCTTTCCAACCACCACATAAGGCGTGAGATCGCGGCCCATGAATCATGGACGCGGGTCTGGACCTCTCAGAACCGTGCACCGCGGCTCGTCCGCTCGGACTTGGCCCGGAGCATCCTCGTCACGGAATACCTCGACGGATCGCTGGCGGAGGGCACCCCTGCCGAGCATGACCGCGAAGTTCATCAGCAGACGGGCTCATTGCTTCGTCAGTTCCATGAGCAGACCTCGCATACCAACAAGGGCTACGAGACTGCGGCGACGGCCAAAGCGTTGTCTTGGCTGGAACGGCCGCACAGCATCAAGAAGTCCCACGCGGAAGAGGCCCGAACCATCCTTGCCGCCTATTCGCCTCAGCCGGTGACGGTTGTGCCGACCCATGGCGACTGGCAGCCGCGCAACTGGCTGCTTCATGGCACGGAATTGAAGATCATCGACTTTGGCCGGTTTGAATTCCGTCCAGCTGTCACGGACTTCTGCCGCCTGGCAGTGCAGCAATGGCGCACCCACCCGCAGCTGAAGGATGCCTTCATGGCAGGTTACGGCGCGTCCGACGGGGACATCTTCCGCGGCGATAACAGCGACACGGAAGTCTGGTACATCACGCTGCTGCGCGAAGCCGTGTCCACCGCGGTATGGGCGCATCAAACGGGCGACCACAGGTTCGAACAGCAGGGCCACCGGATGCTGGCCGACGCGCTTGCCACATTCCACCTGCCGGTAAACCGCCCCCATACAACAAAAGGACAGCCGTGAAGATCTTCGACCCGCAGATCATCCTGTTCGTGAACGACACGGAGCGGGCGGCACGCTTCTACGCGGCCCTCGGCTTCGTGGAGGACTTCCGGGCAACAACACCCGACTCGGCGCCGTTCAAAATCGAAATGTCGCTGGATGGATTCCCCCTCGGCCTGGCGTTACCCGGCCCCGCGGCCCAAGCCCACGCACTCAGCCCGGTTACGCAGGGCCATCGGGCCTGCCTCGCCCTATGGACCGACGACGTCGCCGCCGCCTACGCCACGGCACTCAACGCCGGCGCAAAGGACCTCCAGGAACCACACCCTTTCCTTGACGGAAAACTGCGGGTTGCTTTCGTAGAGGACTTTGACGGACATCCACTCCAGTTCGTGGAGCGGCAGCCGTAAAACCTACCAGCGCCCGTTCCTCGGCCTCGGCTGGCAGACCGGACAGCTATAGGAGGAACGGTTCATAAAGGAATCCCGCCGGATCAGTGTATTCAGGCCCAGCGACTCGCACCGCGGGCACGGTTCTCCCTCCCGTCCGTACGCATTCAGGGACCGGGCAAAGTAGCCGGAGGCTCCGTTGACGTTGACGTAGAGCGAGTCGAAGCTGGTTCCGCCGGCCGCCAGGGCACGGGTCATGACATCCCGGACCGCTTCGATCAGCCGCAGGGCATCCGCGCGGCGCATGGTGTCCGTGGCCCGGGCGAAGTGCATGCGTGCTGCCCACAGGGACTCGTCCGCGTAAATGTTGCCCACGCCGGACACCAGGCCCTGGTCGAGCAGGGCACGCTTGATTCCGGTCTTCCGGGCCCGCAGGCGGCGGTAGAAGTCGTCAAAGGAGAACGCCGGATCCAACGGATCGCGGGCAATGTGCGCGGCTTCCTGCGCCACCAGCGGCAGGCCGGTCTCGGACAGGCCGCCGGGAGCGCCGTCGGGCGTGGGAACCAGATCGGTGAGGAACACACCACCGAAAATCCGCTGGTCCACAAACCGCAGCTCGGACGGCATGGGCTCTCCCAAACCGTCAGACGCAGCCGACAGGGCGAACCGGACCTTCAGGTGTTTTTCGTCGGGCAGGGAGGAATCCTCCATCAATAATTGCCCGCTCATCCCCAGGTGCGCCATCAGCGCAAGGGACGGTACGGCGTCGTGCTGCCCGGAGCCGGCTTCCAGCAGGGGAAGCCACAGGAATTTGCCGCGGCGCACGACGTCGGTAACCACCGCGCCTTCGAGGTTGCCGGCAAGGTCCTCGGGACCGGCGGCATGGCGCCGCACGGAACGCGGATCGAGGATGTCGACGCCGGTGATGGTCCGGCCGCGGACCCATTGGGCGAGTCCGCGGCGGACTACCTCCACTTCGGGAAGTTCAGGCACGGCTGCGACCGTTAGGAACCGGCCGCCGCAGCGCCGGCTTCCCGGGAATTGATCATCTTCCAGGAGGCGGCAGCAGCTTCCTGCTCCGCTTCCTTCTTGGAATGGCCCGTTCCGGTGCCATAGGCAGCGTCGCCAATATGGAGCACGGCAACAAAGCTGCGCGAATGGTCCGGACCGGAACCGGTGACACGGTATTCAATGTCGCCCATTTTCCGGCTCGCTGCGATTTCCTGGATGCTGGTCTTCCAGTCCGTACCGGCGCCCAGGGCGTCGGCGTCGGCCAGGAGGGGTCCCACCAGCCGCATGACCATCTGGCGGGCGGTTTCAATCCCGTGGTCCAGGTACACGGCGCCGATAACGGCCTCCGTGGTGTCGGCAAGGATGGAGGACTTGTCCCGGCCGTTGGTGAGCTTTTCGCCCTGTCCCAGCAGGATGTAGTCCCCGAGCCCCAGGCCCCGGGCAATGCCGGCCAGCGCGCGGGTGCTGACGACGGCGGAACGCCGCTTGGCCAGCTCACCTTCGGACAGCTCAGGATTATCCCGGTAGAGCGCATCGGTTACCGAGAACCCCAGAATGGAGTCGCCCAGGAATTCAAGGCGCTCGTTCGTGGGGATGCCGCCCTGCTCGTATGCGTAGGAGCGGTGCGTGAGTGCAAGACGAAGCGTCCCGGCGTCGATATCGACACCGAGACGCTTCATAAGCTCTTCAGTATTCTTCACTTTTTGGATGTAACCCGAAAAGCAGTATTCACGGCCCTGCCCGCAACAGGTCCCTTACGGGAGCGCAACGCAGGGCCGAACACTGGTCTTAGACGTCCGCGACCTTGCGGCCCTTGTATTCAAGGAACAGCGCGGTGCCGGCGGAGTCGGTGACGACCTTGGCCTGGTGCGGCAGGCTATAGGTGACGCGGCCGTTCTCCACGGTCTTCACCAGGTTGGGCGCGGTCGCCTTCCACTGGGACCGGCGTGCACGTGTATTCGCGCGGGACATTTTCCGCTTCGGAACAGCCACGACTAACTCTCTTCTCTCTCGTCTGACTCTGTACTTGGTGCCGCAGTATCTTCTGCGGCGGTGCCGGTCAGCCCGGCGAGGGCTGCCCAGCGAGGATCCACTGCTTCATGGTGGTGACCCGGATCCTCTTCAAGGCGCGCTCCGCATTCGGAGCAAAGGCCTTCGCAGTCTTCCCGGCACACCGGCTGGAACGGCATGGTAAGTACCACTGCGTCCCGCAATACCGGTTCAAGATCGATGACATCTCGCTCGATCCGGCGTTGCTCTTCTTCTTCTTCCTCTTCGAAGGACTCAGCGTCCTCGTAGTAGAAGAGTTCCTGCACATCGACTTCTTGGTCGTACGCGAGTGGCTTCAGGCAGCGGCCGCATTCGCCCCTTACGGGAGCAATTACGACGCCGGACACCAGAATCCCTTCGTGCACGGCCTCCAACCTCAGATCGAGCTCAAGGTCGGATCCTTCCGGAACGCCGATAAGCGCAACACCGAAGTCTTTCGGTGCCGGTACATGTTCATGCATGGTCCGCATCGTTCCCGGGCTGCGCCCGAGGTCCCTGACGTTGATAGCCAGGGGAGTATCCGGATTGGACCGCGAAAATTCGCTAATGAGAACTCCTGTAGAACATAGACCGACATATCATCTTAGCCTGACTTGCCGGAATCTCTCAAACTGCGGCTGCGCGGCAGCCAAGGAGCCCGCGCAAGCACGAGGCTCCGCGCTCCAGTTTACCCGCCTTGCGGCTGTGGACTAATCGGCGAGGCGCTTGAGCACTGCGGCCGGGACGAAGCCGCTGACGTCCCCACCCAGGGCCGCGACCTCTTTGATCAGGGAGGACGAGAGGTGGGTGTAGCTGCCTTCGGCCGGCAGGAACACCGTTTCGACGCCGGTGAGCTGCCGGTTCATGACAGCCATCGGCAGTTCGTACTGGTAGTCCTGCACCGACCGCAGCCCTTTGACTATGGCGCCGGCGCCCTGCTCCCGGCAGAACTCCGCCAGCAGGCCCTCCCCCATGGGAACTACGGAAACGCCACGCAGCGAACCCAGCACTTCGGCAGCCAGTTGCAGGCGCACCTCGGCGGGAAAGCGGTATTTCTTCGCATAGTTGGTGGATACCGCCACAATGACCTCGTCAAAGAGGCTGGCCGCACGGGCGATGACCTCAATGTGGCCGTTGTGGATAGGATCAAAGGAACCTGGGCATACAGCACGTCGCATAAGTCGAATCTACCGGGTCCGGCAGGGTAATACTGGAAAGATGAGTGCAACCACCGCCGCGTCCCTGCTCCGCTCCCGGCATGCCGCCGGCCCCCAGCCCTGGCAGCGGACCGCCGCGGGCGCCAACCTGCTGGGCCCGGACGGAAACCTGGGCCTGACCATTTTCGAGGAGATCACCGCTCTGGCCGGCCGGCACAACGCCATCAACCTGGGCCAGGGCTTCCCCGACGAGGACGGCCCGGCGGAAATGCTCGACGCCGCCCGCGCCGCGATTGCCGAGGGATTCAACCAGTACGCCCCGGGCCAGGGGCTGCCCGTGCTGCGGGAAGCCGTTGCCGCGCACCAGGAACGTTTTTACGCACTGTCCGTCAATCCGGCGACGGAGGTGATCGTCAGCACCGGAGCCACCGAGGCCATCGCGTCGGCACTGCTGGCGCTCACCGGGCCGGGAGACGAAGTGCTGACCTTTGAGCCCTTCTACGACTCCTACGGCGCCATGATCGGGCTCAGCGGCGCCACCCACACCACCGTTGCCCTGCAGGCCCCCGATTTCCTGCCCGACGACGCCGCGCTGGCGGCCGCGTTCAGCGAACGCACCCGGGTGGTCCTGGTGAACAACCCGCACAATCCCACCGGCACGGTCTTCCCGCGCCGTGTGCTGCAGCAGATTGTGGATCTGGCCACCCGGTTCAACGCCGTGATCGTCACCGACGAGGTCTACGAGCACCTCACCTTCGGTCCGGCGCACATCCCGGTGGCCACCCTGCCCGGGGCGGCGGAACGGACGCTGACCATTTCCTCCGCCGGGAAGACGTTCTCCGTGACCGGATGGAAGGTCGGCTGGCTTACCGGGCCGGCGCCGTTGGTCTCCGCGGTCCGGACGGTCAAAACGTTCCTGAGCTACACCTCCGGCACCCCGTTCCAGTCCGCCGTCGCCGTCGGCCTGGGCGTGCCGGATGAGTATTTCACCGGCGCGGCTGCCACGCTCCAGGCCAAGCGCGACCTGCTCAGCTCCGGACTGCGTGCGGCCGGGATGGAGGTCCTGCCCTCCGCCGGCACGTACTTTGTCACGGCGGACACCTCGGCGCTGGGCATCACGGATGCGACGGCCCTGGCACGGCGGCTTCCGGAATTGATCGGAGTGGCTGCCATTCCGGTGGCCGTGTTCTGCCATGACGAGGGGGCCAGGCGCACCCGGTCCCTGCTCCGCTTCGCGTTCTGCAAGAAAACCGGTGTGCTCGAAGACGCAGCCGAACGCCTCTCCCGCCTGGGCGGTGCCCTGTGAACCCCTCCCGGCTGCTGCGGGGCATCGGTGCCCATGCCGCCATCACCGAAGACGGCTTCACGCCCGGCGCCTATGTGCTGAGCATCGGCGGGGCCGAACAGTCCCATGTGGACCTGGCCCGGCCGGAAGAGATTTTCTATGAATACCTGCGCCGGATGGGGAACGTCCTGGACCTCGCCGCTCCGCCCGGCGCTCCCCTGCGCGCCCTGCACCTGGGGGCCGGCGCCCTGACCCTCACGCGGTATCTGCAGGCCACCCGGCCCGGCTCGGAGCAGGCCGCCGTCGAGCTGGAACGGGAACTGCTGGACTTTGTCCTGGCACATCTGCCGCTGCCCGCCGGCACCAGGCTGCAGACCGTCATCGGCGACGCCCGCGAGTCGCTGGACCGCTTCACCGGACAGCAGTTCGATGCCATTGTGCTGGATATCTTCGCCGGGGCGGACGCGCCGGCACACCTGACCACATCGGACTTCTATGCTGAACTGGCGGAGCTGCTCTCCCCTGCCGGGGTGCTGCTGGTCAATGTGGGAGACGATCCCCCGCTGGCATTCGCGCGGCGGCAGATCCGGGAACTGCAGGCCGGGATGCGGTCCGGGCTGCAGCGGTCCGGACAGGACCCGTCCGGCGGCGGCACCGGCGCGGTGGCCGCCCTGGGGCAGCAGGACATGTTCACCGGCCGCTACCCGGGCAATATCGTGCTGGCGGCCGTGCCCTTTGCCTGGCCCCTGGAGTGGACACAGGAGCTGCTGGCGGCAGGACCGCATCCGGCGGCGGTACTCACCGGCGAAGAGCTGGATGTCTTCGCCTCCGGGCACTGAGTCCGGGGGCTACTCCCCCGGGTCTTCCCCCGTCGAGTCCCCTGCAGGCTCGGCGAACCACAGGGTGGTCTCGCCGTACTTCTTCTCACTGAACCGTTCCAGCCCGACCGGCCACTCCGGCTCCGGCGAGCGGGTGGAGCGTTCCAGGACGACGACGGCGCCCTCGGCCAGGTGGCCGGCCAGCGGCGTCAGCACGGCTGAGAGTTCGGTTTCCGTCACGGCATAGGGCGGGTCGATGAACACGACGTCCCACCGTACGTCGTCGGGCACGCGCAGCAGGTAGGTTTCGGCCTTGGCCCGGTGGACATTCACGCAGGGCCGGCCCAGGATCCTGTTGACCAGGTCGGCGTTGCGCCGGCAGGCGGCTGCTGCCTTGTCGGCCAGCTCCACCAGGTCCACCGTCCGGGCGCCGCGGCTGGCGCCCTCCACTCCCAGTGCCCCGGAACCGGCGAACAGGTCCAGCACCCTGGCGTCCTGCAGGATCCCGTAGGACTCCAGCCGGGAGAAAAGTGCTTCCTTCACCCGGTCCGTGGTGGGTCGGGTTCCGTCTCCGGGAACGGAGGTCAGGGTGGATCCGCCGGCGGTTCCGGCAATAATGCGGCTCATGGTTTTACCTTATCCGGCGCCGGGCGGCGGGCAGGAACCGCCGGCGCCTAGCCGCGTTCGAGGAACGCTTCGGCCTCGGGATTGAGGTATTCCCCGATGGCACGGTCCAGGGCCGGGTAGCCGGCCAGTTCCGCGTCCTCGGCCACCAGGGCCACGGCGTCGGCCCGGGCCTTTTCAATGAGCTTCTCGTCCTGCACCGCCCGCAGCAGCTTCAGGGTGGAGCGGCCGCCGGATTGGCTGGCACCGAGGATGTCCCCCTCCCGGCGCAGCTCCAGGTCCTTGCGGGAGAGCTCGAAGCCGTCGGTGGTGGCTGCCACGGCCTCCAGCCGTTCCCGGCTGGGATGTCCCGGTTCCAGCCGGGTGACCAGCAGGCAGGTGCCTGGCAGCCCGCCGCGGCCCACCCGGCCCCGCAGCTGGTGCAGCTGGGAGATGCCGAAGCGGTCTGCATCCATGATCACCATCAGCGAGGCGTTGGGCACATCTACGCCCACCTCGATCACGGTGGTGGAGACCAGCACGTCGATCTCCCCGCGGTTGAAGGCCGTCATGGTCTCGTGCTTGTCCGCCGGATCCAGCCGTCCGTGCAGCGGTGCCACTGTTTTTCCCGCGAGTGCCGGAACGGTGGCGAGGTATTCGGTCAGTTCGGTAACCGAGGTCAGGTCCTGGCCCGGTCCCGGGTCACGGCCCGCAGTGTCAGGGTCGAACAGTGCGACGTCGCTGCCGGGTTCGTCTTCCCTGGCGCCGATCTTCGGGCAGACCACGTAAACCTGCCGGCCGGCGTCGATCTCCTCCCGGGCGCGTGCCCAGATCCGGTGCTCCCACTGCGGCTTTTCCGCCAGCGGGGCGAGGAAGGTCGAAATCGGCGCCCGTCCGGCGGGCAGTTCGGTGAGGGTGGAGACCTCGAGGTCACCGAACACCGTCATGGCCACGGTCCGCGGGATGGGTGTTGCCGTCATCACCAGCAGGTGCGGGGTGCTGTGTCCCTTGGTGCGCAGCACGTCGCGCTGCTCGACACCGAACCGGTGCTGTTCGTCCACCACCACCAGGCCGAGGTCGGCGAAGGACACGTTCTCCGAGAGCAGGGCGTGGGTGCCGACGACGATCCCGGCGACACCGCTCGCGGCGTCCAGCAGGGCGGAACGGCGGGCGGCGGTATTCATGGAACCGGTGAGCAGGGTGACCCGGGTCCCCTCGGGGTCGCCGTCGAGCTGCCCGCCGCGGCCCAGCGGGCCAAGCATAGCGCTGATGGACTCGTAGTGCTGGGAGGCCAGGACCTCGGTGGGGGCCAGCAGCGCGGCCTGGCCGCCGGCGTCGATCACCTGCAGCATGGCCCGCAGCGCCACCAGGGTCTTGCCCGAGCCCACCTCGCCCTGCAGCAGCCGGTTCATGGGGTGGTCCCCGCCGAGTTCACGGGAAAGTTCGCGGCCGATCTCCGCCTGCCCGTTGGTCAAGGTAAACGGCAGGGACGCGTCAAAGCGGTCCAGCAGCCCTCCGGCGACGGACGGCCGGGCGGTGGCCTCTTCTTCCGCGGTCAATGCACGGCGGCGGGCCAGTGCGGTCTGCAGCACCAGCGCCTCCTGGTAGCGGAAGCGGTGGCGGGCCTTGTAGGCCTCTTCCAGGGTGGCGGGGCGGTGGATCAGGCGATATGCCTGCGCCAGATCGGGGAAGTGTTCCCGGCTGCGGATGGACTCCGGTACGAGGTCCCGGAGCCGCTCTGTTTCCAGCGTGTCCAGCAGCATGGCCACGGACTTGGCAATCTGCGGGCTGGCGAGTTTTGCCGTGGCCGGGTACACGGGAATGGGGCGTTTGAGCTCTTCCTCGTCCACTGTGTCTTCGTCCAGCAGGACATAGCTGGGGTTGGTCAGCTGCAGCTGGCCCTTGTAGGCGCCCACCTTGCCGGAGAACATCGCCCGGGTGCCCACGGCGAGCTCCTTGGCTGCGTTGAATCCGTTGAAAAAGGTCAGGTGCAGCTGCCCGAGGCTGCCGTCGGTGTCGTCGGTGACCACCACCTCCACGATCATTCCCTTGCGGGCCCGCATCTGCCGCCGGTTGTTGCTCTGTACCCGGGCGATCAGGGTGACGTCCTCGTCGAAGGGTATTTCCGCAATGGGCGTGAGTTCACCGCGTTCGAGGTAGCGCCGCGGAAAGTGGTGCAGCAGGTCCCCGACCGTCTTGAGGCCAAGCTGCTTGTCCAGCTTGGTGGCGGACGGCTTGCCGATGCGCCGGTCGAGCGGGAAATCCAGTTCTTCGGGGAGCCTAGCGTCCATGCGCCTCGGAGGTGTCCCCGCCTTCGGCGGCAACTTCCCTGGTCTCGTGTCCGTCGGCGGAGAGCTCCGTGATGGTCAGGTTCATGGGTTCACCCACGGTGCGCAGCAGGTCGATGGCGGAACCGGCGTCGGGCGTGTGCACGTGGACCCGCCAGCGGTAGCCGTCCCCCACCGGGCTGACGGCGCTCATGATGACCGAATCGCCGATTTCATCCAATTGCAGGCGCAACGTGGCTGCGTCCAGCGGGCTCAGGTTGATGGTGCACATGACCTCAACACCCTCCATGCGGGGCATGTGGGAGTGGATGTGCGGATCCTGGACGTCGTAGCCGTGCAGCCCGTCCAGCAGTTCCCCCTGCAGCTCCTCCCCCAGCGCCGCGGCCCGCAGCGCATCCAGGACCAGCAGGAAGCCGACGCCGCCGGCGTCGACCACGCGGGCCTCGGTCAGGGCATCGAGCTGGTTTTCGGTCTGGATCACGGCGGTCAGGGCGGCGTCCATCATGGCCCGCAGCGTCAGCGCCAGTCCCGCGTTACTGTCATCGCCGGTGACGGCTGCTTCACTGTCAGAGGCTGCGTGTGCAGCGGCTTCGAGCACCGAGAGCATGGTGCCGGGCACCGGGTCACTGAGTACGGACCAGGAACGAAGCTGCGCCCGCTGCAGTGCCGCCCCGAGCAGGGGCGCGGACAGCCGGACCGCCCCGGCGAGGGGTTCGGCCATGGAGGTCAGGAAAACCGAGAACAGGGTGCCGGAGTTTCCGCGTGCGGATTCCATGGCGGCCCGGCCGGCAATGCCCAGCAGCTCGCCGATGTCTGCAGTGTCCTCTTCGGCGGCAGCTTTGGCGGCGGCGCGCAGGGTCAGGTACAGGTTGGTGCCGGTGTCGCCGTCGGCCACCGGAAAGATGTTGATCGCGTTAAGGCGGTCGCTGTGGTTGCCAAGGGACACCTCTGCGTTGCTCAACCATCGCTTCAGCGCTTGCGCGTTGGCGGTGATCTTAGTCTGCAAAGTAGTCCCGTTCCTGCCTGTGCCACTCATGTGGGCCGTCCCGTCCGGTTCCCGCCGTCATTGCCGCTCACCGTTATGTCATTAGGAAGCCTACCGCAGGGCACCGACAGAACCGATAACGATTTACCTGTTGCCGGTTCCCCCGGCGCCCGGATATCCGGCGAGATTATCCATGTCCAGGGCTTCGCCTATCTCCGAGATGGCGGCATAATCCGGCAGCACAATGGACTGCCCGTCCGCAGAGGTTCCCACCCCTTCGTTGGGCAGGGTAAACATATGGACGTCCGCCGACCGGACATTGCGCAGGCTGAAGGCCAGTGCCCCTGTCGTGCGGGCGTCCAGTCCCTCATCGACGCTGAGGTAGGGCGCAACCCTGCCCACGATGTCGCTGATCCGCACCGGATTGGTCAGTGTTTCCCGGGTGAGCACACCGCTGATGACGCCGCTGAGGAACGCCTGCTGGTTCCTGACGCGCTGGTAGTCACCGTCGGTGAAGGCATAGCGTTCCCGGACATACTTCAGCGCCGAGCTGCCCTGCACGGTAATGGGTCCTGCGGCGAAGTACTCACCGTCGGCGCCCTCGGACTGGAAAGCGGTTTCATTGTTGAGCGTGACCCCGCCCAGGGCCTCCGTCAGGCCCTGGAAGCCGTCGAAGTCGATGATGACAACGTGGTCAACGGGAATGTCAAAAAGGTTCTGCACGGTCTCCACCGTCAGGGACACCCCGCCCAGGGCCATGGCAGCGTTGATCTTGTGTTCGCCGTGGCCCGGGATGTCCACCCACGTGTCCCGCATGATGGACATCACGTAGACGCCGCTGCGGTCGCCGGGGATGTTCACCAGCATCATCGTGTCCGACCGGGCGTCGCCGGAGGCCGGGTCACGGCTGTCGCTGCCGATCAGCAGGATGTTCTGCGAGTCCTTGGCCTCCGCATTCTTTTGCGGACCGCCGGCCGGAAGGGCACCGGCAATGGTCTGCTTTCCCGAGTCGTAGGTCCGGGCCAGATGCCAGAGGTAACCCGCCGACACCAGCGCCGCAACCAGGACCACGCTGAACATCACGGCCATGGTGATGCGTACGGGATGCTTCTTCCGGGGCTGCGAAGGCAGCAGGTACTCATCGCTCACATTCTGTCCTCTGCTGGTCGGGCTCGCAGTCTATCGAGGGGCAGCAGCGGATCCGATTCCTGTCAGCCGCGGCGCGCCGGATACGCTTGTGTCATGAAGTTCTACGGTATATCGGCGGCTGTCCTGCTTGTGGCAGTTGCCGCTACAGGCTGCACCCCGGTGGCAGATGTCGATGCAGCCCCGGATGCTGCCAACCCCGACTGCGCTGCGGTCATGGTGGCCCTGCCGGGCGAGATGGCCGGCTACCAGCTGCGGGACACCACCAGCCAGGCGACGGCAGCCTGGGGCGATCCCTCCAGGGCGATCCTGCGCTGCGGTGTCCCCGTGCCCGGACCCACCACGGATCCGTGCGCCGAGGTCAACGGCATCGATTGGGTGCTGCGGGAGGGCGACGAAACGTGGACTGCCACCACCTACGGCCGGGAGCCGGCCGTGGAAGTGATCTTTAACCCCAATGAGGTTGCCTCCTCCACCGTCCTGGTCCAGCTGGAGAACGCCGTCTCCAAGATCGAACAGACCGCGCAGTGCCTCAGCCCTGCCGACACCCTGGAGCTGGAGGGCTCCCCCTCCTAGCGGAGCCCGGTGGGCCGCTGCAGGGCCAGGGAGATCAGTTCGTCGATCAGCTCGGTGTACGGCAGGCCGGACTTGGCCCACATCTGCGGGTACATGCTCACGGGCGTGAAGCCGGGCATGGTGTTGATCTCGTTGATGACCAGCCGTCCGTCCGTGGTGTAGAAGAAGTCGACCCGGGACAAGCCCTCTCCTCCGACCGCTTCAAAGGCGGCGCCGGCCAGGTCCCGCACCTGGGCGGAGATGTCCGCCGGCAGGTCCGCCGGGCAGCTCAGCTCTACCGCGGCGCCGTCCACGTACTTGGCCTCGAAGTCGTACCACTCGTGTCCGCCGTCACGCACTGCGATTTCGCCGGGCTGGCTGGTGCGCGGGTCCTCCGTGCCGCGCCCCTGCAGGACGGCAACCTCGATTTCACGGCCCACGATTCCGGCTTCCACCACTACCTTCGGATCGTGCAGCCGTGCCGCGTCAATGGCCGCCGGCAGCATGGCGGGGTCGGTGACGCGCGTGATGCCCATGGAGGACCCGGCCCGGGCGGGCTTGACGAACAGCGGGAAGTCCAGGGTGCAGGCACGCTCCAGGCAGGCCTGCGGGTCGCGCTGCCACTGCCGGTCGGTGATGACCTGGTAGGGGCCCACCTCCAGGCCTGCGGCTTCGAAGACCACCTTCATGTAGTGCTTGTCCATCCCGACGGCCGAGGCAAGCACACCGGCGCCCACGTAGCGGACGTCGGCCATCTCCAGCAGGCCCTGCAGGGTGCCGTCCTCGCCGAAGGGCCCGTGCAGCAGCGGAAGCACCACGTCGATGGGGCCCAGGCTGCGGGGCAGGCTGCCCGGGGCGTGGGCCACCAGTTCGCGGCTGCCGTCCTGCGTGGACAGCACCACCGATTCGTCCGAAGCGGGTACCTCCGGCAGCGTGCTGGAGCGCAGGGACCAGGAGGCGGGATCGGCGGAAACCAGGCTCCACTGGCCGTTCTTGGCGATGCCGATGGGAACAATGTCGTACTTGTCGGTATCGATGGCCTGCAGCACGCCGGCGGCGGTTACGCAGCTGACGGCATGTTCGCTGGAGCGTCCGCCGAAGAGGACGGCGACGCGCGGACGCACGGAGGAGCCGTCAACGGTAGCGGCGGGCAGGGGTTCAACAGTCACGGGGCGGACACACCTTCGGATTTCAGTTCACGGGCCAGCAGCCGCGGGCCCAGTTCATCCACAGTAATTACGCCCTGCAGTACGGCGACGACGTTTTCGGTGATGGGCATGTACACACCCAGCTGGGTGGCGCGGTCCAGGACCGCCTGCGCGGACTTGATGCCCTCGGCGGTCTGCGTCATGGCGGCATTGACCTCCGCCAGACCGAGGCCCCGGGCCAGCAGGGTGCCGGCCGTGTGGTTGCGGGACAGCGGGGAGGAACAGGTGGCAATGAGGTCTCCCATGCCCGCCAGTCCTGCCATGGTTTCGGCATTGCCGCCCAGCGCCAGGGCCAGGCGGGTGGTCTCCGCCAGTCCCCGGGTCATAACCGAGGCCTTGGTGTTGTCACCCATGTTCTTGCCGTCGCAGATACCCACTGCCAGGGCGATGACGTTCTTGACGATGCCGCCGATTTCCGTGCCCACCACGTCGGCGTTGGTGTACGGGCGGAAATACGGCGCCGTGCAGGCCTCCGCAATCCATCCTGCGGTGTCCAGGTCAGTGCAGGCCACCACGGAGGCGGTGGGTTCCTGACGGGCAATTTCCATCGCCAGGTTCGGTCCCGACACCACGGCAATGCGTTCCGGCGGCAGGCCGAGTTCCTCGGCGATCACCTGGCTCATCCGCGCGTCGGTGCCGCGTTCCAGGCCCTTCATCAGGGACACGACGACGGCGCCGGCCGGCATCAGCGGTGCAACGTCCTTCAACTGTGCGCGCAGCGACTGTGCCGGAACCGCCAGCACCACCAGTTCGGCGTCCGCCAGCACTTCGGCGAGGCTGGTGGAAGCGCGCAGGTTCTCCGGCAGGACGGTGTCCTTGAGGTACTGAGTGTTGCGGTGCCGGGCGTTGATGTCCTGGGCCACTTCCGCCCGCCGGGCCCAGAGACGGACCTCGGTGCCGCGCTCCGCGCCGGAGTCGGCGGCAATCTTGGCGAAGGCAGTGCCCCAGCTTCCGGCACCCAGCACGGCAACGACGGCGGGGTGGTTATTTCGGGTGGTCACTGTCCGGTCTCCGGTTCTGTCTTGTCTGATTCAAAGGACCGTCCCACTTGTTTCTGGCCCTTGGCAACGGGATCCCACCGTTCCGCCGGCGGCTGGGCGCCGCGCAGCTTGGCCACCATGTCGGTGAGTTCGGACATGATCCGGTCCGTGGCGTCGTCGAGCACTGCCTTGGTCACCGGTTTCCCGGCCAGGTCGGAGAGGTCCACGGGCGTGCCCGCCACCAGGCGCACCCGCTTGCGGGGAAACAGCGAGGGCCGCTTGGCGTAGCGGGGCAAAAGCTCCTGCGCTCCCCAGTGGGCCACCGGCACAACGGGCATCCCGGTCTGCAGCGCCAGCCGGGCCGCCCCGGTCCGGCCCTTCATCGGCCAGAGGTCCGGGTCGCGGGTGAGTGTTCCCTCGGGGTAGATCACCAGTGCCCGTCCGGCGGCCAGGGCCTCGCGGGCGGCATCGAGGGACCCGGCAGCACCTGTGGTGATGCGTTCCACCGGGACCTGGTTGGTGGCCTTCAGTGCCGGACCCAGGACGGGCACCTTGAACAGCGAGGCCTTGGCCAGGAAGTGCGGCGGGTACCCCTGGTTGTAGAGGAAATGTCCCACGACAACGGGATCGACTTCGGTCACGTGGTTCGGGCAGACGATAAACCCGGAGTCCTTGGGCAGGTTCTCAGCCCCCTGCCAGTCCTTTTTCAGGAACACATTAAAGACGGGGCGGAGGGTTCCGGCCAGGAAGGCAAACGCAACCCGTGACCTTGTCGATTCCTTCATGGCGTCAGGCTACCGGAGTCCGGCGGAGACGCCGGACGTGACATCAAAGTCGGCTCCGAGTCCTTCCAGCTTGCCTTGGAAGTGCTCGTACCCGCGGTTGATCAGTTCGATGCCGGTCACCCGGGAGGTGCCTTCGGCGGCCAGGGCCGCGATCAGGTGGCTGAAGCCGCCGCGCAGGTCCGGGATGTCGATTTCGGCGCCGCGCAGCTGGACGGACCCGGCAATGACGGCCGAGTGCAGGAAGTTGCGCTGTCCGAAACGGCACGGGACGCTGCCCAGGCATTCGCGGTGAACCTGGATGTTGGCGCCCATGCGGACCAGGGCATCGGTGAATCCGAACCGGTTCTCATACACGGTCTCGTGCACGATCGACACGCCTTCGGCCTGGGTCAGGGCAACCACCAGGGGCTGCTGCCAGTCCGTCATGAACCCGGGGTGCACGTCGGTTTCCAGCACCAGTGGGTTCAGTGCGCCGCCGGGGTGGTAGAAGCGGATGCCGCCGTCGTCGATGTCGAACGCCCCGCCGATCTTGCGGTAGGTGTTCAGGAACGCGGTGAGGTCCTTCTGGTCCGCGCCCTCGACATAGATGTCGCCCTTGGTGACGAGGGCCGCGGAAGCCCAGGATGCGGCTTCGTTGCGGTCCGGAAGGGCGCGGTGGTTGTAGCCGGTCAGTTCAGCCACGCCCTCGATGCGGATCACGCGGTCCGTCTGCACGGAGATGATCGCGCCCATCTTCTGCAGGATGGCGATCAGGTCCATGATTTCGGGTTCAACGGCTGCGCCGCGCAGCTCGGTGATGCCGACGGCCTTGACGGCGGTCAGTAGCACCTGCTCGGTGGCACCCACGCTGGGGTACGGCAGCTCCAGCTTGGCGCCGGTCAGGCCGCGCGGTGCGGAAATGGAAATGCCGCCGGGACGCTTTTCCACTACGGCACCGAAGTTGCGCAGCATCTGCAGATGGTAGTCGATCGGCCGGTCGCCGATCTTGCAGCCGCCCAGGTCGGGAATGAAGGCTTCGCCGAGGCTGTGCATCAGCGGTCCGCACAGCAGGATCGGAATACGGGAGTCGCCGGCGTGGGCGTCAATGTCCTTCGACGCCGCCGTCTTCGCGTTCTTCGGGTCCATGGTGAGGTCCCCGGTGACGGGGTCCTTGGTGACCTCCACGCCGTGCAGCTTCAACAGTGAGGTGACCACCTCAACGTCCTTGATTTCGGGGACGTTGCGCAGCAGGGACGGGCCGTTGCCAAGCAGGGCCGCAACCATCGCTTTGGGGACCAGATTCTTCGCCCCGCGGACCGGTACCTTCCCGGAGAGAGGAACACCGCCTCGGATGGTGAGGACGCTACCCATGAACACCTGATTTCTTAACTAGATGGGCCCCAAAAGCAATAAGAGACTGCAACCAAGCATAGGAGGAAGCGCCTGCTTACTGAAATAAGCCGCCCGCCGCCGGAGGCAAACCGGGGGTATTCCGGGCCTGCCTGTCCTGCGGAAAAGCGGATAAGCCCCGCCTGGGCGGGGCCTACCAATAATACCGGCAGAACCGGGCAGCCACGAATCGCGCCGCGGCATAGGCGGCGCCCGCTACCGGGCGGGAAGCGTGGTGGGTTTGTAGGAGGGGCGCAGGGATTCGAAGGCAGTGATTTCCGACTCATGCCGCAGGGTCAGGGCAATGTCGTCCAGCCCCTCGAGCAGGCGCCAGCGGGTGTATTCGTCGATTTCAAACCCGGCGCTGACGCTGCCGCAGACCACGGTGCGCGCCTGCAGGTCAACGGTGACGGCAGTCCCGGGCGCATCTTCGAGCACCTTCCAGATCAGCTCAATGTCGTCCTGGGCGACCTGGGCGGCGACCAGGCCCTGCTTGCCGGAGTTGCCGCGGAAAATGTCGGCGAAGCGGGAGGAGAGCACGGCGCGGAAGCCGTAGTCCTTCAAGGCCCAGACCGCGTGTTCACGTGAGGATCCGGTACCGAAGTCCGGCCCGGCGACCAGCACTGAGCCGCGGTTGTACGGTTCCCGGTTCAGGATGAAGTCCTCGTTCTTCCGCCAACCGGCAAAGAGCGCGTCTTCGAAGCCGGTCCGGGTGATCCGCTTGAGGTAGACGGCGGGGATGATCTGGTCCGTGTCCACGTTGCTCTGGCGCAGCGGAACGCCGATGCCGGTGTGGGTGGTGATTTTTTCCATGGGGTTTCTCCTAGGCTGCGGCGGCGTCGACGGCGGCACCCGGCAGCGGGTCCAGGTCCGAGGGTGAGCTGAGGGTTCCGCGCACTGCAGTGGCCGCAGCGACCACCGGGGAAACCAGGTGGGTGCGTCCGCCCTTGCCCTGCCGTCCCTCGAAGTTGCGGTTGGAGGTGGAGGCGCAGCGCTCCCCCGGTTCCAGTTGGTCCGGGTTCATGCCCAGGCACATGGAGCAGCCGGCAAAACGCCATTCCGCCCCGAAGTCCTTGAAGACCCGGTCCAGGCCTTCGGCTTCGGCTTCCAGCCGCACCCTGGCGGAGCCGGGCACCACCATCATCCGTACCGCGGGGTCCTTCTCGCGGCCGCGGATGATGTCCGCGGCGATCCTCAGGTCCTCAATGCGGCTGTTGGTGCAGGAACCGAGGAAGACGGTGTCCACCCGGATCTCCTTCATGCGCGTTCCCGGGGCCAGGTCCATGTAGGCCAGCGCCCGTTCCGCTGCCGCACGTGCGTTTTCGTCGTCGAAGTCCGCCGGAGCGGGCACCGCGTCCGAAAGAGAGACGCCCTGTCCGGGGTTGGTACCCCAGGTGACGAACGGTTCGAGCGTGTCAGCGTCGAGGAAGACCTCGGCGTCGAACTGCGCATCCTCGTCCGTTGCCAGCGACTTCCAATGCTCGACGGCGGCGTCCCAGTCCCTGCCCTGCGGTGCGTGCGCGCGGCCCTTGAGGTAGGCGAACGTGGTTTCATCCGGGGCAACCATGCCGGCACGGGCACCTGCCTCGATGGACATGTTGCAGATGGTCATCCGCGCTTCCATGGACAGCGAGCGGATGGCGGAGCCCCGGTATTCAAGCACGTAGCCCTGTCCCCCGCCGGTACCGATCTTGGCAATGACGGCCAGGATGATGTCCTTGGAAGTCACCCCGGGCCGCAGGGTGCCTTCAACGTTGATGGCCATGGTCTTGAAGGGTTTCAGGGACAGCGTCTGTGTGGCCATCACATGCTCCACCTCAGAGGTGCCGATGCCCATGGCCAGCGCCCCGAAGGCTCCGTGGGTGGAGGTGTGCGAATCACCGCAGACCACCGTCAGGCCGGGCTGGGTCAGGCCCAGCTGCGGGCCCACCACGTGGACAATGCCCTGCTCGGCGTCGCCGAGCGGGTGCAGCCGGACACCGAACTCCGCGCAGTTGGCACGCAGGGTTTCAATCTGCGTGCGGCTTACCGGATCGGCAATCGGCTTGTCGATGGCAAGGGTGGGCGTGTTGTGGTCCTCGGTGGCAATGGTCAGGTCCGGGCGGCGCAGGCCCCGCCCCGCCAGCCGCAGCCCCTCGAAGGCCTGCGGCGAGGTCACCTCGTGGACGAGGTGGAGATCGATGTAGAGAAGGTCGGGAGCACCGTCTTCGCCTTTGCGTACAACGTGCTCGTCCCAGACTTTCTGTGCGAGCGTCCTGCCCGCAACATGCTCTCCCATACCCTTTACCCCTCAGTACCCGCTCAGTTGAGCCCTGACATAAACCCTGATGGATCTAATGCTGATGCTTAAGGGAACCAGCACGCCGCGGCAATGCGCCAGCTTTTCGATTTGCATCTCAGATAGTGAGACGGCAGTATCAATGCATGGACACAGCGAGCGGCGTAGGCGTCATCGACAAAGCGGCAATGGTGCTGGACGCCCTCGAGGCCGGACCCACCACATTGGCGCAGCTGGTTTCGGCAACGGGCCTGGCCCGGCCCACCGTCCACCGGCTGGCCCTGGCACTGGTGCACCACCGCCTGGTAGGCCGGGACATCCAGGGCCGGTTTGTCCTGGGCGGCCGCCTGGTGGAGCTGGCCTCCGCCGCAGGCGAGGACCGGCTCATTGCCTCCGCCGGGCCCGTGCTCCTGCATCTGCGCGACGCCACCGGGGAAAGCTCCCAAGTGTTCCGGCGGCAGGGCGAGTGGCGGGTCTGTGTCGCTTCGGCAGAGCGCCCGGTCGGACTCCGCGATACCATCCCCGTGGGAACCCAGCTGTCCATGAAAGCCGGTTCCGCGGCGCAGTGCCTGCTGGCGTGGGAAGACCACGACCGGCTCCTGGAAGGCCTGCACAATGCCCGATTCACCCCCACCGTCCTGGCCGGCGTCCGGCGGCGCGGCTGGGCGCAGAGCCTGGGCGAAAGGGAACCCGGTGTCGCCTCGGTGTCCGCACCGGTGCGCGGACCCTCCGGCCGCGTGATTGCCGCCGTGTCCATTTCCGGGCCGATCGAACGCCTCACCCGCCAGCCCGGACGCATCCATGCCGAAGTAGTCTCCAAGGCTGCCGCCCAGCTCACCGAGGCACTGCGCAAAAACGGGGAGTAAGCCTGTATTTGTGAGCCTCCGATGCCAGGGAGGGTCCCATGATACGGCTGCGTCACCACCATCGGGTTCGGCGACGTTGTTGCGGTGACAGCGGCGGGCCGGCTGGTCACCGTGGCCGTTTCGCTTTACGGGATCCTGGTGGTCGCGCTGCTCACCGGGATAGTGGTGGGGTTCTACAACGATCTGCTGAAGGTCTGTGCGCGCAGCGCCCTGGATGATTTCATCAACGAGCTGGAACACCTGCCGGACCTGTCGCGGGAGCAGCTGCTGGAGCTGGCCGAACGGGTCCGGAACCGGCGTATCCTGCCGGGATCCTGACCGCCGCTATCCGGCGAAGTGGTCCCATCCGGTCACGGGCGGAACCGAGCCGCCGAAGGTGACACCTGCGCCGTCGTTCACTTCGCCGATCCGGACAAAGCCCTGGGGCAGGACGGCGTCCGGCGGGAAGGCAGCCAGCAGGCCGTGGTCCTCTCCCCCGCCCAGCACCCAGTCCAGCGGATCCGCGCCGAGGCGCACGGCGGCCGGAGCCAGCAGTTCCGCGCGGGAGGACAGATACGCCGCATCCAGGTCAATCCCCACGCCCGAGGCCCGGGCGATCCGGCCCGCGTCCCGTACCAGCCCGTCCGAGACATCCAGCATTGCCGTGGCACCGGCCCGTGCTGCCTCCGGGCCGGCTCCAACGCGGGGCGGCCGCGGCCGGCACTGGGCCATTGCCAGCGCAGCCAACAGATGGTCCTCAGATGTCCCGGGGTCGGTCATATCGGCGTCGCTCTCCAGCACGGCAAGGCCGCCTGCTGCCAGCCCCAGCGACCCGGTGTGGGCCAGGACGTCGCCGGGGCGGGCCCCGGAGCGCAGGACGGGCTCCCTGCCCTCCAGATCCCCCGTCACCGCTGCCGTGACCACTATCTGGCTTCCCCGGCCCAGGTCGCCGCCGGCTACGGAACAGCGTTCGAACGCCAGGGCGTCAATGCCGGCGGCCAGCCCGGAGGCCAGGTCCTCCACCCAGGCGACGTCCGTAGTGCCGGGGAGCGTGAGGCTGACCACCAGAGATGTGGGCACGGCCCCCATCGCCCGGATATCCGAAACGTTCTGCGCCACGCATTTCCAGCCGACGTCGAAGCCGGTGGTGCGGTACCCGGAGGGCCAGAGCAGCCGGAAATCGGCGTCCTGGACAAGGGTGTCAATGGAGATGGCCGACCGTCCGTCGGGAGCAGCAATGACTGCGGCGTCGTCGCCGGGGCCCAGCAGTGCCCTGTCCGGCCCCAGCCGGGGAAAGATCCGGGCCAGGAGCGCCTTTTCGTCGAGCTGGTCCACGGTCAGGGCCTCGTTGGGCATGTTCCTCTGCTTTCCCGTAGTGGGGCTTTGAAATTACCATCCAGCCGCTGCCGGCCGGTTAACGCAAAACCGGCCCCGGACAAGATGTCCGGAGCCGGTTGCTCGTGACCCCAGCGGGATTCGAACCCGCGTTATCGCCGTGAGAGGGCGACGTACTAGGCCGCTATACGATGGGGCCGTGTACAAGTGCTCATAGAAAACCACTGAGTGGTCTTAGGCACTTCCGTTACCGGTTTCGAAGAACCGGCCTGAAGAGTATTTCATACTCTTCCACTGGAGACCAATCGGGCAAATGCCCCGGATTGGTTACCGCTGGGATACCAGGACTCGAACCTAGAATGACGGTACCAGAAACCGTTGTGTTGCCAATTACACCATATCCCACTGTGCTGCAGGCGACGCGTTTGGCGGGTTTCCCTGCCGCGTTCCTTTGGGCTTCAACCCCTCAGCACGAGTTATTACTATACACGGGTTTCGGAGCAAGTACAAAACGGGCTCCTCCCGCCCCTCGTTCCGCGCGTCAGAGCAGATCCATTAGCTCCCCCAGGGAGCCTATGGTGAGTACTTCCGCCGGTACGGAAACATCCTCCCCGCGGACCGGAGAGGGGTTGTCCTTCCGGTCCAGCCACACGCCCCGGAGCCCGGCTTCCCCGGCGCCGATTGCATCAACACGGAGGTTGTCCCCCACATAGGCCGTGCGCTCGGGAACGCTGCCCAGGAGCCGGACGCCCTCGTGGAAGATGGCCGGCTCGGGTTTGGCTGCTCCTACTGTGTCGATGCCCACCAGGACCCGGATCCGGTCCAATCCGGCGGCGTCCAGCTTGGCCCGCTGGTAGTCGTGCACATTGTTGCTGACCGCACCGTAGGCGATGCCGCGCTCCTCCAGGATGTCCAGCAGGGGGACGACGTCGTCAAACGCCCGAAAGTGCAGCGGCAGGGCCTTTTCATACGCATCGTTCCAGGCCCGGGCGGCGTCGCTGTCCAGCGGCGCCAGCCCCGCCCGCTCCCGGGCGTACTGCAGGCGCAGCACCCGCTGGTCGGCAAAACCCAGGTGCCCGGCAAGGTAAGCGTCATAGTGCCCCTGCGGGTCGGCGGCGAACAGGGATGTGTAGGACTCCCAGTCCGCCGCCGTGAAATGCGCCAGGTCCCCGGCGCCTACCGCCTCCAGGGTGGTGCCCATGGCTGCCTGCAGGTCCACCAGCGTCTCGTCGATATCGAACAGCACCGCATCGATGGACCCGCGCATGGGAGGCGTTCGCCTAGGCCGCGTCGCGGAAGGTGCGGATACGCGCCAGTGAGGAGTCCCGGCCGAGGATAACCATGGACTCGAACAGCGGCGGGGAGATCCGGCGTCCGGAGACGGCGGTGCGGACCGGACCGAACGCGAGGCGGGGCTTGATGCCCATGTCCTCCACCAGTGCCTGCCGCAGGGCGGCCTGGATATTTTCCGCGGTCCACTCCTGCACCGGTTCCAGTGCGGCCAGCGCCGCGTCGAGCACCTCGGCCAGGTTGGCCGGCAGGCCCTTGCGTGCATCATCGGCAACGTCCACAGCGTCGTCGGCCTTGAACAGGAAGCCCACCATGTCGGGGGCCTCGCCGAGCAGCGTGATCCGTTCCTGGACCAACGGGGCGGCTTCGGTCAGGATCTGCTCTTCACGGGCAGTAAGGGTCTCACCCACGAGTCCTGCCTGCTGCAGGTACGGCACCAGGCGGTTGCGGAAGTCGGCGGGTTCGAGCATGCGCACGTGGGAACCGTTGATGGCTTCGGCCTTCTTCAGGTCGAAGCGTGCCGGGTTCGCCAGCACGTCGTGGATGTCGAAGTTCTCCACCAGCTGGTCCACGCTGAAGATGTCTTCATCGGCGGAGAGCGACCATCCCAGGAGGGACAGGTAGTTCAGCAGGCCCTCCGGGATGAAGCCGCGCTCCCGGTGCAGGAAGAGGCTGGATTCCGGGTCGCGCTTTGACAGCTTCTTGTTGCCGGCGCCCATTACGTAGGGCAGGTGGCCGAACAGCGGCATGTACTTGGCCACTCCGACGTCGATCAGCGCGCGGTACAGCGCCACCTGCCGAGGTGTGGAGGACAGCAGGTCCTCGCCGCGCAGCACGTGGGTGATTCCCATGAGTGCGTCATCCACCGGGTTGACCAGCGTGTAAAGCGGTGCGCCGTTGGCGCGGACCACTACGAAGTCGGGAACGGTGCCGGCCTTGAAGGTGATCTCGCCGCGGACCAGGTCGGTGAAGGTGATGTCTTCGTCCGGCATCCGCACGCGCAGCACCGGCTCGCGGCCTTCGGCGCGGAAAGCTTCGATCTGCTCGGGGGTCAGGTCCCGGTCATAGTTGTCATAACCAAGCTTGATGTCCCGGCCGGCGGCACGGTGGCGGGCTTCGATTTCTTCCGGAGTGGAATAGGACTCATACACGTAGCCGGCGTCGCGGAGCTTGGCGATGACGTCCTGGTAGATGTCACCGCGCTGGGACTGCCGGTACGGTTCGTGCGGACCGCCCACTTCCACGCCTTCGTCCCAGGTGATACCCAGCCACTTGAGGGCATCGAGCAGCTGCAGGTAGCTTTCCTCGCTGTCCCGGGCCGTATCGGTGTCCTCAATGCGGAACACCATGGTGCCCTTGGTGTGCTTGGCATACGCCCAGTTGAACAGGGCGGTCCGGATCAGGCCGACGTGCGGGGTGCCGGTGGGTGAAGGGCAGAACCGCACGCGCACGGGCGTGTCATCGGTAACGGTGGGCAGGTCAGCTAAGGGAGTGGGCGCATTAGTCATGATGTTTTCAGTTTAGTCTCTTCCATGCGTCCGCGGCCTCACCGCGCGTAGGCCAGCAGCCACAGGAACACTCCTCCCCCGGCAACTGCACCGGAAGCCGCTGCCGGCAGGCACCGGACCGACCCGGCCTGGCGCAGCCGGCGGACCAATACCGCAGCCTGTGCTGCGACCAGCACCGCTGCGACAGCCCAGCCACCGGCTCCGGGCATCAAGAGTGGAGCCGTGACCCCAAGGATGACCAGGCCGGCTCCCAGGGTCAGGTCCAGCCAGGACCACGAGGTGAAGGAGTTCGCCAGCATCAGCACGAGGGCGGCAGCTAGGAGGGCGAAGGCAGCGGCGGACAGCGCCCGCGGACCGGCGAGCCAGAGGATGGCCCATTGGACCATGCCTGCCATTGCTGCGGCCCCCAGCACCACGGAGGGCAACGACGACGGCGGCAGCCGGCGCAGGTCACCCCGGCCCTGCAGGAATCCCACCAGGACGGGCGGGAAGATCCCCAGCAGCACCACCGCCCCGATGCTCCACGGGAGCGCCGAGGCGGCGGGAAAGCTCAGGAACGGGGCCGCGGCCACGACGGCGGACCAGATGGCGGCGGGCAGGACCGGAGACCGGAGACCGTTCCGGGGACCCTGTCCCGCCGCTTCCGGAATCATCAGCTGCGGACGGTATTAACCAGCCGGCCGATGCCCTCAATGTCCACTTCGAAGCGCTGGCCGTCGCTGATGATGCCTACTCCTGCCGGGGTGCCGGTGAGGATGACGTCGCCGGGCAGCAGCGTGAAGGCCTGGGAAACGTAGGACACCAGTTCCTTGACGCCCCAGATCATCGAGCCGGTGTTGCCGTCCTGCACCAGGTCGCCGTCGAGGTAGCCGCGGACGGCGGTATTCTCGGGGTCCAGTTCGGTTTCGATCCACGGGCCCAGGGGGCAGGAGGTGTCGAAGCCCTTGGCCCGGGCCCACTGGTCGTCGGTGCGCTGGGCGTCCCGCGCTGTGAGGTCGTTGGCGCAGGTGTAGCCAAAGATGACTTCGTCCACGCGTTCAATCGGGACGTCCTTGCAGATACGGCCGATCACGACGGCGAGTTCGGCCTCGTAGGAGACCTCGTCCGAGAAGGACGGGAGCACCACGGGATCATTCGGGCCGATGACCGATGTGTTCGGCTTGAGGAACATCAGCGGTGCCGGCGGCACGTCGTTGCCCATTTCGCTGGCGTGGTCCGCATAGTTGCGGCCGATGCCCACCACCTTGCTTCGCGGGATGATCGGGGCGAGCAGGCGCACGTCTTCCAGTTTGTGCCGCTCCCCCGTCAGCTGGACGCCCGAAAAGAACGGGTCACCCTTAATGACGGCGATTTCTTCGCTGCCTTCTTCTCCGCCGACCACGCCGAAGGCGGGGTCGCTGTCCTGTACAAATCGAGCAATACGCATGCCTCTAAGCCTAGTGGAGAAACGCTTCCAGCCGGCAGACGATACCTGGAGGGAGGCGGCCCGGCATTCCATAAACCCCCGGCAGTGCGGCTTAAACGGGTGAGGGCCCCGCAACCATGCGGGGCCCTCAACCATCAAAAAATTGTCCGGCGGTGACCTACTCTCCCACACCCTCCCGGATGCAGTAC
>NZ_JBNHFG010000026.1:0-36488 GCF_059090025.1 Arthrobacter sp. Y3224198 | reverse complement strand
TGACCAACCCACGGGGTGGGCGGCACGGTCGATTCAACCAATCAAAATAATTGGTATCAATAAACTTGGCACACTATTGAGTTCTCAAACAACAGACTGCTTCCGGCACCGGCAGGGCGATCCACGAGGATCAAGCTCTGCGTCGCTCCGGAGCAACTTTTCTATCTTAGCCTCGCTGACCGGTGAGTGTCAAACCGGCCGTTTGTCCATCCGGCGGGCCGGTGGGAAGGCATGCTTCCCGGGACTTCAACCTGCTTGAACCCTCGTTCAACGCGGGTATTAAGACTAGCACGGATTCGGCGGGGTGGTGTCCCCGTACGGACACCTATGGAGCCGGGGCGGATCCGTGGGGCGGGTGGTCCGTACCGGCGGTACGGACCACCCGCCCCACTCAGCTACTTCTTGGGCACCAGATAGAGCACGCCAAGCGGCGGAACGGTGAGGGTGGCCGAAGAGGGCTGTCCGTTGCATGCGCCCTCAACCGCGTGCACCACTCCCATGTTGCCTACCCCGGAGCCGCCGAATTCCGCAGCATCGGTGTTCAATGCCTCCACCCACTCCCCGGCCCAGGGCATGCCCAGCCGGAAGTCCTGATGCGGGGCACCGGCAAAGTTGGCGATGCACACCAGCGGGTTGCCTTGGTGGTCCCACCGGATGAAGGACAGCACGTTGTGGGCGCCGTCGTTTTCATTGATCCACTGGAAGCCGGCGGGCTCGTTGTCACGGTCCGACAGTGCCGGTGTTTCGCGGTAGATCTCGTTGAGCTGCTTCACCATCAGCTGGACGCCCTTATGCTGCGGCGTGTCCGTCAGGTACCAGTCCAGGCCGTACTGCTCGGACCATTCAGCTTCCTGGCCGAATTCGGTGCCCATAAAGATCAACTGCTTGCCGGGGTGCGCCCATTGGAAGGCGAGGTACGCACGCAGGTTGGCCAGCTGCTGCCACCGGTCGCCGGGCATTTTGCGCAGCAGCGATCCCTTTCCGTGGACCACCTCGTCATGGCTGATCGGCAGCAGGAAGTTCTCCGTGTAGGCGTAAACCAGTGAGAAGGTGAGCTTCGCATGGTGGTAGACCCGGTTGATGGGGTCCTCGGCCATGTACTGGAGCGTGTCGTGCATCCAGCCCATGTTCCATTTCAGGCCGAACCCGAGTCCGCCCGTGCTGGTCGGGCGAGTAACCCCCGGGAACGCGGTGGATTCCTCGGCGATCATCACGATCCCGGGCACCCGCTTGTAAGCGGTGGCATTGACCTCTTGGAGGAAGGAGATTGCCTCCAGGTTTTCGCGACCCCCGAATTCATTAGGCCGCCACTGGTCCGCGGGGCGGGAGTAGTCCAGGTACAGCATGGACGCCACGGCATCCACGCGTAGGCCGTCAATGTGGAACTCTTCCAGCCAGTACAACGCGTTGGCCACTAGGAAGTTGCGCACTTCGCGCCGGCCGTAGTCGAAGATCAGGGTGCCCCAGTCGGGGTGTTCCCCGCGCCACGGATCGCCGTGCTCGTACAGGGTCTGGCCGTCGAACTTTGCCAGCGCCCACTCGTCCTTGGGGAAGTGCGCCGGGACCCAGTCCAGGATGACCCCGATGCCGGCCTGGTGGAGCCGGTCCACGAGGTACCGGAATTCGTCCGGATGGCCAAACCGCGCCGTGGGGGCAAAGTAGGACGTGACCTGGTATCCCCAGGACCCGCCGAACGGGTGCTCGGCAACGGGCATGAATTCCACATGCGTGAAGCCCTGCCACGCCACGTACTCGGCCAGCTGGTCGGCCATCTCGCGGTAGTCGAGGCCAAGGCGCCACGACCCCAGATGCACTTCGTAGACACTCATCGGCGAATTGTGCGGATCCCGGGCGGCCCGGGCCTCCATCCATTCCGCGTCCTGGAAAGTGTAGGTGGACTCCACCACGCGCGAGCCGGTCAGCGGCGGCACTTCGGTGCCCTTGGCCATGGGGTCGGCCTTTTCCCGCCAGACGCCGTCGCTGCCCAGGATTTCGTACTTGTAGCGTGCACCCGGTTCGACGCCGGGCAGGAACAGTTCCCAGACCCCGGATCCGCCGAGGGAACGCATGGCGTTGATCGTGCCGTTCCAGGCGTTGAAGTCGCCCTTGACCCGCACGGCCCGGGCGTTGGGGGCCCACACCGCGAAGCTGACGCCATGGATGTCGCCGAGCACCGAGTTGTAGTGGTGCAGGTTGGCACCGAGCACGGTCCAGAGGTTCTCGTGCCGGCCCTCGCCGATCAGGTGCAGGTCAACGTCGCCCAGTGAAGGCAGGAAACGGTAAGGGTCATCAAAGAGCTGTGGCTCACCGCCGTCGTACGTCACTTCCACCCGGTAGTCCGGTACTGCGCCCGGAGTTTCCGCCGGGAGCGTGCCCACCCAGATCCCGTTGTACTCGTGCTTCAGCGGAACCCGGTGCTCCGGGGTTACCGCGGTTACTTCACGGGCCAACGGGCGCAGGGTACGGATGGTGACGGTGCCGTCGTCGGCCAGGTGCGCACCCAGGATGGCGTGCGGCTGGTAGTAGCGACCTTCCGAAACAGCCTGCAGCACATCTTCGGATACCTGGATCGGTTCGGCTGCGGCCGAGCCGCCGGTGGGGGCGGGCGCTTCGGGCTCCGCCCTTACGGAGGTGGACCGCGGCTTGCGTGGCTTGTTCACTGTGCTCTCTTCCTGGCTTTCGTCTGCTCGCCGTGCGTTGTCTGCCTGGGCCAGGATCTGGCGGGCGGCCGCGGCCGGCACGCTGATCCAGCGCGGACGGTTTCGAATCTCGTACACAACTTCGTACAGCGCCTTGTCCAGCCACAGGGCCAGGAACAGGGGGTCGCTGCGGTTGATCGCGGTGCCGGTTTCCTTCTCGTAACCGCGGAGGAAGGCATCGGCAGCGGACGCTGCCCAACGGTAGGCCGCTTCATTGCGCTGCTCGGCCGATTCGGCCGACTCGCCGTCCCCGGCTCCGTCGATCAGCGCGACGCCGGCCGCGTAGTCGATGGAGCGCAGCATGCCCACCACATCGCGCAGCGGGGCATCGGGAACACTGCGTTCTGCGGCCGGCCGCAACGGCTCGCCTTCAAAGTCAAGGATGATCCAGCCCCGGTCGGGAACCCGCAGCACCTGACCCAGGTGGTAGTCGGCATGGATGCGTTGCAGGTTGGGCAGGGCCTGAAGGTCATTGACCTGCTTCAGCAGGTACTCCACGGCGGGGCCGAAGTCGCCTACCGTTTCACCTGCTTCCGCCCATTCCCAGCGGATCCGCTCCGTCAGCGATGCCAGGAACTCCCCGCGCTCCGCGGCCGTGGGCGGCCTGCTTCCGAACGCGAGGGCCAGCTGCTGGTGGATGCGTCCGGTGGCGGCGCCGAGTTCTTCGGCCTCGGCGGTAAAGTCGCGGTTGGCCAGGGCGGCCGACGACGCCGTCCGCCAGGCGTCCTCGCTCCCGGGGAAGAACTCACGCAGCACGGACAGGTGCCCGGTCAGCAGCGTCTCCCCGGAAACATCGGAAAGGTCCTTCCACGTACCCGTCACCCAGCCGTAAGTGGCGGGGACATCCACGGAGCCAACCTCGGTCAGGCGGGCACTTACTTCAACGTCGGGGCTGACACCGGCAGCAACCACCCGGTAGAACTTCACAATCAAGGGCGCTTCCGGTGCCTGCACAATCACGGAGGTGTTGGATTGTTCCCCCTTGAGCACCTTGGTGGGCAACGGCTCCCCGAACGGTTCCCAGTTTTCGAAGCCCGCCAGCGCCGACCCGTGCGTGCGGCCGTCCAGGGAGGAGGCCTGCGACCGCATCAGCTCCAGCCAGGACGTCACGAACACCGGGTCGGCGGTGGCGTCATACAACCACCGTTCCCCCAGCTCCTCGTGGTGGGCCCGGCCCAGCAGGGCCCCCTCCAGCTCCGGGGCAGGCGCGGGCCGGCAGCTCACCGGGACGCTGATCACGTCCCGGCGGTCTCCGGAAACGACGGCGATCAGGTGCACTTCCATGCCCACCTCGCCGGCCGGATCCTCGAGCCGGATGCCGCCGACCCTTTCCAGCAGCACATCCCGTCCCTTGGCCGGGAACCATCGCTGGCCGGGCAGCCAGGAAGTCAGGAGTTCGGGCAGGGACGGGGTCAGCTGGGTCATTTCCGTGTGGCCTCCGAGATGGGAATCAGTGGAATAGCTTCGGTCTGCGGCGAAGACATGTCCGATTTCACCGACCGCAGGCGCAGCCAGAAGAAGTCATGGCTGCCCAGCGTCAGGGTCAGGCCGCCGTCCTCCCCGATGGTGGGGAACAGCGTTCCGCCGAATGCGTCCCGCAGGCCGCGGTTGGCGAATTCGGGAAGCTTCATGGATGCGGAAATGGGGTGCTGGGAAAGGTTAAAGATGCACAGCATGGTCTCCCCCACTTCCCCTTCCGGGTTGTTGTCGGGGAGTTCACGCACAAAGGCCAGGGCGGCCTCGGCGTCGGTGGGCACGTTGCGGTAGGAACCCAGGCCGAAGGCCGGGTGTGAACGGCGGACCATGATCATCTGCCGGATCCAGTGCAGCAGCGAGCTGGAGCTGGCCAGCTGCGCCTCCACATTGACGTGGTTGTAGTGGTAGACCAGCGACTGCACCACGGGCAGGTACAGCTTGCCCGGATCGGCTGTGGAGAACCCGGCGTTGCGGTCCGGGTTCCACTGCATGGGCGTGCGAGAGGAGTCGCGGTCCTCCAGCCAGATGTTGTCACCCATCCCCAGTTCGTCCCCGTAATACAGGAACGGGCTGCCCGGCAGGGCAAGCAGCATGGCGTGGATGAGCTCGATTTCGGAGCGCGAGTTGTCCAGCAGCGGCGCCAGCCGGCGTCGGATGCCGATATTGGCGCGCATCCGTGAGTCGGGGGCATACCAGCCGAGCATCGCCTGGCGCTCTTCGTTGGTGACCATCTCCAGGGTCAGCTCGTCATGGTTGCGCAGGAACGTTCCCCACTGCGCGCCCGGCGGGATGTCCGGGGTTTCCTCCATGGTCTGGATGATGGGTGCGGCTTTCTGGTCCCGCAGCGCGTAGAACAGGCGCGGCATGATCGGGAAGTGGAAGCACATGTGGCATTCGTCGCCGGTTTCGTCGCCGAAGTACTCCACCACCTCGTGCGGCATCTGGTTGGCTTCGGCAATGATCACCCGGCCCGGGTAGTTCTCGTCGACCATGGTGCGCAGGTCCTTGAGGAACCGGTGCGTCGCGGGCAGGTTTTCGCAGTTCGTCCCGTCTTCTTCGAACAGGTACGGGATGGCGTCGGCCCGGAAGCCGTCAATGCCCTGGTCCAGCCAGAAGCGGACGACGTCGAAGATCGCCTCCACCACCTTGGGGTTTTCGAAGTTCAGGTCCGGCTGGTGGCTGAAGAACCGGTGCCAGAAGAACTGCCGGCGAACCGGGTCAAAGGTCCAGTTCGATTCCTCGGTGTCCACGAAGATGATCCGGGCATCTTCATACTTCTCGTCGGTGTCCGACCAGACGTAGAAGTCGCCGTAGGGTCCGTCGGGATCATTGCGGGACTCCTCGAACCAGGGGTGCTTGTCCGAGGTGTGGTTCAGCGGCAGGTCGATGATCACGCGCAGGCCGCGGGCATGCGCTTCGGCCACCAGCCGCTTGAAGTCGCTGATCGTGCCGAATTCGTCGAGCACGTCGTAGTAGTCGGAAATGTCGTAGCCGCCGTCGCGCAGGGGCGACTTGAAGAACGGCGGCAGCCACAGGCAGTCGATGCCCAGCCACTGCAGGTAGTCCAGTTTCTCGATCAGGCCGCCGAAATCGCCTGATCCATCCCCGTTTGCGTCCGCGAAACCGCGGACGAGTACCTCATAAAAAACGGCTTTGCGGTACCAATGCGGATCATTGGTCAGGCCGGGTGCGTGCAGTTGAAACGGGTTGGGCACTAGGAGTTCCTCCGAACTGACAGGATGTGCGCGGGTTCAAAATGGGCGTCAAGCCGGACGTAATTGTGGGCTCCCCACCGCCAGCTCTGGCCGCTGATCAGGTCATCGACCCAGAAGGTTCCGTCTTCATTGAAATCCTGCGGATTCAGGTGAAGGGCGTCGAGGTCGAGGCTGACCGTGGATTCACGGGCGCTGTGGGGGTCCACGTTCACCACGATGATTAGGGTGTCGCTGCTGGCCGGATCCGTGGGACTGACCTGCTTGTGCTTGGAGAAGACCACGGTTGCCTCGTCGGTGCTGGAATGGACCGTAAGGTTCTCCAGCTCGCCGAGGGCCGGGTGGGTGCGCCGGATCTCGTTGAGCCGGGTGATGTAGGGAGCAAGGCTGCGCCCCTCGGCCTCGGCTGCGGCGAAGTCGCGCTGCTTGTACTCGAACTTCTCGTTGTCGATGTATTCCTCTGCACCGGGCCGGGCCACGTGCTCAAAGAGCTCGTAACCGGCATAGACACCCCACAGCGGACTTCCGGTGGAGGCCAGCACTGCCCGGATCTTGAAGGCCCCGGGACCGCCGTACTGCAGGAACTCGGTGAGGATGTCCGGCGTGTTGACAAAGAAGTTGGGCCGGAAGAAGGCGGCCGAGTCGTGGGAGACCTCGGTGAAGTAGTCCTCGATCTCCTTGCGGGTGTTGCGCCAGGTGAAGTAGCTGTAGGACTGCTGGAAGCCGGCCTTCGCCAGGGCATGCATCATGGGCGGCCGGGTAAAGGCCTCGGCCAGGAAAATCACGTCGGGATATTCCTCATTAACCGTGGCGATCAGCCATTCCCAGAACCTCAGCGGTTTGGTGTGCGGGTTGTCCACCCGGAAAATCCGGACACCGTGGCTGATCCACAGGCGCACAATCCTCAGGACCTCCTGCGAGAGTCCCTCGTAATCGTTGTCGAAGTTCAGCGGATAAATATCCTGGTACTTCTTCGGCGGGTTCTCGGCATAGGCAATGGAACCGTCCACGCGTGTGGTGAACCATTCCGGGTTGCTCTGCACCCAGGGATGGTCCGGCGAGGCCTGCAGGGCCAGGTCAAGGGCCACTTCCAGTCCCAACTGCCGGGCCGAATCCACAAAGGCATCAAAATCCTCGAAGGTGCCCAGGTCAGGGTGGATGGCGTCGTGCCCGCCCTCGGGGCCGCCGATGGCCCATGGCGAGCCGGGATCCTGCGGTCCGGCCACGAGGGTGTTGTTCGGTCCCTTGCGGTGGCTGGTGCCGATCGGGTGGATCGGGGGCAGATAGATCACGTCGAACTTCATGTCCGCCACGCGCTGCAGGCTTTGGGCTGCAGTACGGAAGGTTCCGGAGGTCCATTCGCGGGTGGATGGGTCAAAGACCGCCCCTTCGGAGCGCGGGAAGAACTCGTACCAGGCACCGCGTCCGGCCAGCTGGCGTTCCACCAGGACGGGGAAACGGTCCGAACTGGTCACCAGGTCGCGGATGGGATCCGCTTCCAGTACCGCGGTGACGGCATCGGTGCCGGCAGCAGCGAGGCGTTCCTCCACCGGAAGCCCGGTATCTGCGAGCGCGTCGGCTGCAGCGGCCAGCACGTCAGCGTCCTTGCCGGTGCGTGCCGCCGCGGCCGCGGCCAGCAGTTGATGGCCTTCGGTCAGCATCAGTTCGACGTCGACGCCGGCGGCGATCTTCACCTCGGCGTTGTGGTGCCAGGTGGCATACAGGTCGGCCCAGCCCTCGACGGCGAAACTCCAGCGTCCGGTGCCCTCGGGGCGCAGCATGCCTTCCCACCGGTCCAGCCCCAGGCCTACCGGGTGCATCCGGTGGCGCTGGACGACGTTGCCCTCGGGGTCATAAAGCACGGCGCTGGCACCCACCAGGTCGTGGCCTTCGCGGAACACGGTGGCACCGATTACCAGGTCCTCGCCGGGAATGGCCTTGGCCGGAAAGCGGCCGTACTCAACCACGGGGGACACATTGGTGATCGGAATCCGGCCGAACCGGAGGTCCTTGGGCGGAAGGTCTTCTGGTGTCAATGCGCTGGATGTGGTCACAGACTAGACGTTAGCGAGAATTTGAGCAGAATGCTAAGGCAACGTACTTTTTCCAAGTATCGCCGCAGGTGGGGCGGGGTTCGGCCGCCTTTTCAAGGCGGGTACGCATTTCCCCCGCATTTGTCCGTCATTTCGGTTTCCGCCCGCGTTAAGTGCGCTACCGTAGCCCGGGTGAAGGCTATCCGCAGATTTACTGTCCGCACTGTCCTCCCGCCCAGCATTGAACCCCTGGGCCGACTTGCCTGGAACCTGCGCTGGTCCTGGCACCAGCCCACCCTCCGGCTGTTCGAGAGCATCGACCCCGAGGCGTGGCGAACCAGCGGCGGCGATCCCGTGAAGCTGCTGGGAACCGTGAGCCGCGACAAACTGGAACGGATCGCACAGGACGATCATCTTGTCTCGGTGATCCAGGACCTCGGCAAGGACCTGGACAAATACCTCAACGAACCCCGCTGGTACCAGGGCCTGGGTGAGGACGCCCCGCAGTCCATTGCCTACTTCTCCCCCGAATACGGCATCAGCGCAGTCCTCCCGCAGTACTCCGGGGGGCTGGGTATCCTTGCCGGCGACCATCTGAAGGCAGCCTCGGACCTGGGCGTTCCCCTGGTAGCCGTCGGGCTGCTGTACAAGGCCGGCTACTTCAAGCAGGCGCTCTCCCGCGACGGCTGGCAGTTGGAAACCTATCCGGTGCTGGACCCCAACGGGCTGCCGCTGACGCTGCTCCGGGAAGAGGACGACACCCCGGCGAAAATCACCCTCCCGCTGCCGGACAACCGCCAGCTCTCGGCGCAGATCTGGCGTGCCGACGTCGGACGCGTCCCGCTGCTGCTGCTGGACTCCGACGTGATCGGGAATGACGATGCTGCCCGCGGCATCACCGACCGGCTCTACGGCGGCGGCGGGGACCACCGGCTGCAGCAGGAACTGCTGCTGGGCATGGGCGGTGCCAAGGCGCTGCGTGTCTACCAGCGGCTGACCGGGGCGCCCGAGGCGGAGGTCTTCCACAGCAACGAGGGCCACGCCGGATTCCAAGGCGTGGAACGGATCCGTGAACTCATGGACCGGGGCATGACCTGGGAGGAGGCACTGACCGTTGCGCGTGCTTCCACCGTCTTCACCACGCACACACCGGTCCCCGCCGGCATCGACCGGTTTGAGCAGCAGCAGATCCGGCACTTCTTCAACGCCGGACTGGCCCAGTCCGTACCTACGGACAAGATCCTGGCCCTGGGCGCCGAAAACTACGACGGCGGCGATCCGGAAAAGTTCAACATGGCCGTGATGGGCCTGCGCCTGGCCCAGCGTGCCAACGGCGTGGCGAAGCTGCACGGCGAAGTGTCGCGGGAAATGTTCGCCGGCCTGTGGCCCGGCTTCGACGCCACCGAGGTGCCGATCACCTCAGTCACCAACGGCGTCCATGTGCCCAGCTGGGTGGATCCGGAGGTGACCGCACTGGCCAGTGAGAAGTTCGGCGTCGCCACGGTCCATGACCGTGACTGGGGCCGGGCTTACGAAATTGACGACAAGGACCTGTGGGACCTGCGGCGGAAGCTGCGCAGCAACCTGGTGCAGGACGTCCGGCGCCGGGTGAAGAATGCCTGGCGCAAGCGGGATGCCTCGGACGCCGAGCTGGCCTGGACCGACCACGTCCTGGACCCGGATGTGCTGACCATCGGCTTTGCCCGGCGCGTGCCCACGTACAAGCGCCTGACCCTGATGCTGCGTGACCCCGACCGGCTCAAGGCACTGCTCCTGCATCCCACCCGGCCCATCCAGGTGGTGGTGGCAGGGAAATCACACCCGGCGGATGAGCAGGGAAAGAAGATGATCCAGGACCTGGTCCGGTTCACGGACGACCCGGCCGTACGGCACCGGATTGTGTTCCTGCCCAACTACGACATTGCCATGGCCCGGACGCTGTTCCCCGGCTGCGACGTCTGGCTGAACAATCCGCTGCGGCCGTTGGAAGCCTCCGGCACTTCCGGCATGAAGTCCGCCATCAACGGCGGCCTGAACCTCTCCATCCTTGACGGCTGGTGGGATGAAATGTACGACGGCAACAACGGCTGGGCCATTCCGTCCGCCAACCCGAGCAAGGGCACCCGCACCCGGGAGGTCTACAGCCCGGACCAGCGCGACGACCTCGAGGCCGCGGCCCTGTATGACCTGCTGGAGAACTCGGTGACACCCCTGTTCTACGGCACCGAGCCGCCCGCCGATGCCGGCGCGGCCGGCCCCAGCGAGCCGCCGGCGGGGTCACTGCCCCACGAGTGGCTGGAAATGGTCAAGCACACCCTTGCCGATCTGGGGCCCAATGTTTCCGCCTCACGCATGCTCAAGGACTACGTGAACCGCCTGTACCGGCCGGCCAGCTCGTCCGGCCGGGCCATGACGGCGGACGGGTATGCCGCAGCCAAGGACCTGGCCCTGTGGATCTCCCGCGTGCGGGACGGCTGGTCCACTGTGCAGGTGGAGCATGTGGATTCGGTGGGCGTCAGCGAAAACCCGCAGATCGGCGACAGCCTCACCGTGCTGGCCTACATTTCCCTCGGATCCCTGCGTCCCCAGGATGTAAGCGTGGAGGCGGCGTACGGCGTGGTCACGGAAACCGACCGCATCAGCAACCACCGTCTGCTGGAGCTGACACCGGAGGAGGATCTGGGCTCGGGACGGCACCTGTTCAAGGGAACCATCCGGATTGAGCAGGCCGGACCGTTCGGCTACACCGTCCGCGTGCTCCCGACGCACTCCGGGCTGGCGTCCAAGGCCGAGCTGGGGCTCGTGGCGAACGCGGGCTGATCTTTTCCCTTCTGCTGCTCCGCTGGTACGGGCGTTCCCGCGCCGGGCGTTCCCGAACGGCGGCAACGAAAATCCTGCTCGCAGAACTCGCAGGATTATTAAAGCCGCCTAACCCGGAACGTCCGGTGCTCCGTATCCTGCCCGGTACAGTGGGCGGGCATGTCCTCACGGCGGTCCTGTCGGCTCCGGCGGGAAGGTGGTCGGGATTGGGTGGGGCTAGGCGCGGAAAAGAGTGACCGAATTGGCCGGAATTGTGCCGGTCTCGCCCGCTGCATGGGTTGAACCGCTGCGTGTGCCGGAGGCCGTGGAAAATACCAGTTCGTAGCCGGGAGCGGAGGCTGGGGCCGGTTCATTCGAGCCGTCATGCCGCTGTTCCCGGGCGTCACGGATGTCCTGCGCTCCCGGCAGCCGGACCACGACGTCGGACAGGCCGCCGTTCAGGACGATCAGCCCGTTCATCGACCCGTCGCCCGAGCCGATGAGGACCTGCACCAGCCTGCTGCGCGGATCGCTCCATTGTTCCGGCGTCATGGGCTTTCCGTCCTGGTCGAACCAGAGCAGGAAGGACCGGCGCGGATCGGCCGGGAAGCGGTACGGCTGGCCGGCCAGGTACTCACGCCGCAGCCGCAACAGGGTGCGGGTGGCGGAAAGCATCCGGCGGCCGGCGTCGTCCAGGTCCCAGTGCACCCAGGAGATTTCGTTGTCCTGGCAGTAGGCGTTGTTGTTGCCGCGCTGGGTGCGCCCCGTTTCATCCCCCGCCGTCAGCATGGGGACGCCCAGCGACATAGTCAGCGTGGCCATGAGGTTCCGGGAGGTCAGCTCACGGGCGGCGTTGATCCGCTCGTCATCCGTGGGACCCTCGAGGCCGTGGTTGTAGCTGCGGTTCTCACCGGTGCCATCCCGGTTTTCCTCGCCGTTGTCCTCGTTGTGTTTGCGCTCGAACATGGTCAGGTCGGCCAGGGTGAAACCGTCATGGGCCGTGATGAAGTTGATCGAGGCCAGTGACGTGCGGCCCGAACCGGCAAACAGGTCCGCCGACCCGGCCAGCGCCGAAGCGATCCGGCCCAGTGAGCCGCCTTCCCCGCCGGCGGCGATCGCCGCCTGGTCACGGAGCCAGAAGTCCCGGGCGGTGTCGCGGAAGTGGTCATTCCAGTCGGCCCAGCCCTGAGGGAAGCGGCCGGTCTGCCAGCCGTCAGGTCCCACGTCCCAGGGTTCCGAGATGAGCTTGACGTCCTGCAGGACGGCGTCCGCTGCCGCCGCCACCAGGAAGGGGTGACCGGGCGTGAACCGGCCCTCGGCGTCGCGGCAGAGTGTGGGCGCCAGATCGAACCGGAAGCCGTCCACCTGGTATTCCTGGACCCAGTAGCGCAGCGAGTCCAGGGCCAGCTGGACCACACGCGGTTCACTGAAGTCCAAGGTGTTGCCGCACCCGGTGGTGTCCCAGTAGCCGCCGTCGGGTCCGTGCCGGTAATAGGTGTCATCGCCCAGTCCGCGCCAGCTCAGCGCCGGCCGTTCCGCCCTGCCCTCGGCCGTATGGTTGTAGACCACATCCAGCAGGACCTCGATGCCGGCTTCGTGCAGGGCCTTGACCATCCCCTTGACCTCGTCCTGCACCGCCTTGGCCCCGGCGTCGCGGGAAGCCTTGGTGGCATAGCCGGCGTGTGGAGCGAAAAAGCCCAGGGTGTTGTAGCCCCAGTAGTTGGTGAGGCCGAGTTCCTGCAGATGGATCTCGTCGGCGTGGAAATGCACCGGCAGCAGTTCCACCGCGGTGATGCCCAGGTCCTGGAGGTACCGGATCATCACCGGATGCCCCATCCCCGCGTACGTGCCGCGGAGTTCCTCGGGGATCCCGGGATGCAGCATGGTCTGGCCCCGGACGTGGGCCTCATAGATGACGGTGTCCCGCCAGGGCGTGTGCGGCCTGCGGGAGTTGCCCCAGTCGAAGCCGCCGCCGGTGTACACGGAGAAATAGAGAGTGTCCGGTCCGGGGCTTTCCTCTATGCCCCGGCCGTAGGGGTCCAGCAGCAGTTGGAACCGTCCCGGCTCTGCGGGGAGCTCGCGTCCCCGCGGCCAGAAGCCGTACCGGCTGCCATGCCGCAGCCCGAATACCCGGCCGTGGTGGATGCCCAGGACGGTGTCCGACAGCGGCGCCGCCGTCCAGAGCCCGGGGGCGGCCTCGTAATAAACGTCGACGGCGGACAGGCCGGGCGCGTAAACGGACACGTTGACGGCACCGGGCACCTCAGGCACACCGGGAACGGTGTGCCTGAGGCCGAGGGGAAAGGGCCGCGAGTCCCGCTTCGACCCGCTGCCTGCGGTGGTACCGGTAATCACGTGTGCCATGCTGCCCTTCGCTGCCAGCGGCCCCGGCCGGGATTAGGAGGAGCGCTGCCGGGAAATCTCGTACAGGGTGATGCCTACGGCCATCGACGCGTTCAGCGATTCCATGGCCGAATCGATCGGGATGGAGACAATCTGGTCGCAGTTCTCGCGCACCAGGCGGGACAGTCCCTTGCCTTCGGATCCAACCACAATGCAGATGGGTTCCTTGGCCAGCACGATCGACGGCAGTGAAACATCGCCGTCGCCGTCCAGTCCCAGGACAAAGATGCCCATCTTCTTGAACGTCTTCAGCGTGTTGTTAAGGTTTCCGGCCCGGGCAACCGGAACCCGCACGGCGGCGCCGGCGCTGGTCTTCCAGGCGGAGGCAGTCACGCCCACGGCACGCCGTTCGGGCACGATGACGCCGTGTGCGCTGAAGGCCGACGCGGACCGGATGATGGCGCCCAGATTGCGCGGATCGGTGATGCCGTCCAAAGCCACGAAGAGCGGGGCGTTGCGGATGTGCCCCTTCTTCCAGGCCTCGATGGTTTCGGAGGCGAGGTCGGTGGGATCGGCGTATTCGTACGGCGGGATCTGCAGGACGAGGCCCTGGTGCACGGCCTCGTTGGTCATGCGGTCCAGCTCGGGCTTGTGCGTTTCCATCACCGGCAGGCCGCGCTCGGCGGCCATCTTCAGCGACTCGCGGACCCGGTCATCCATGTCAATGCGCACGGCAACATGCAGGGCCTTCGCCGGAATCCCGGCGCGCAGGGCCTCCACCACGGAGTTACGGCCGGTGACAACCTCTTCGGCCACCTTGCCGCGGACGTTGGTGCCGCTGCGGCCGCCGGCCCGGGCATCGCCGCGCTTGGCGGCAGAGCGTTCCGCCAGCTGCTTGTTCTTGAACGCCTTGTGGTACGGGCGGTCTTCAGCCTTGGGTGTGGGGCCCTTGCCCTCGAGTGCCTTGCGGCCGAGCCCGCCGGTACCGCCGCTGGGGCCCTTCTTGGCTTTGCGCATTGCGCCGGGACGTCCATTGTTGGCCATCGGTTACACCTTTACTAGAAGAAAGCATTCCCTTCCAGTTTACGCAGTCCGCGGCCGGGTTGGCGGACACTGTCCCGCCGGCTAGGCAAAGCTCCATGATGCGCCGTCCGCGGTGTCCTCCACGGTGATGCCGACGGCGGCCAGCGAATCACGGATCGCGTCCGCCCGCGCCCAGTCCTTCTCGGCCCGCGCCTGGCGGCGTTCAGCCAGCCGGGCCTGCACCAGGGCATCCAGCGCAGCATCGGCCGGTCCGGCCGCGGCGGCGGGGTCCGCAGCGTCATCCAGTCCCAGGACGGAGGTCATGGACAGGACGGCGTGCAGCGCGTCCCGCACCCGGTCCGTGTCCCCCTCCGCAAGGGCGGTATTGCCCGCCCGGACGGTTTCGTGCAGCACTGCCAGCGCCTGCGGTACGTTCAGGTCATCATCCATGGCGTCGGCGAAACCCGACGGCATGGAGCGGTGGGTATCCAAGACAAATCCGTGGTCCCCGGTCCCGTAGACCTTGGCGCGGGCCTTGCCGATGAACGTATCGATACGCTCCACGGCCGACGCGGCTTCCTGCAGGGAGGTGGGCCGGTAATCCAGTACGGACCGGTAGTGGGCCTGGCCGAGGTAGTAGCGGACCACCCGGGGGCTGGCCTGCTGGAGCATTTCGGACGGGCTGATGGTATTTCCGATGGACTTGGACATCTTCTCGCCTTCGAAGGTGACCATGCCGTTGTGCATCCAGAAATTCGCGAAACCGTGGCCGGCTGCCTGTGACTGCGCCATCTCGTTTTCGTGGTGCGGGAACCGCAGGTCCAGCCCGCCGCCGTGGATGTCGAACTCGGTGCCGAGGTACTTGGTGACCATCGCGGAGCATTCCAGGTGCCAGCCGGGCCGGCCGCGGCCCCACGGACTGTCCCAGGCGGCCGTGTCCGGCTCGCCCTCCTTATGGCCCTTCCACAGCGCGAAGTCCCGCGGATCGCGCTTGCCGCGCGGGCCGGCGTCGGGCGCTGCCTGCATGTCATCAATGTTCTGCCGCGTCAGGGAGCCGTATTTCTGCCAGGAACGGACGTCGAAGTACACGTCGCCGGAGTCATCCAGCGCCGGATAGGCATGGCCGCGCTCGATCAGCGTGGCGATCAGGGCGTGCATTTCCGGGATGTGGCCGGTGGCACGGGGTTCGTAGGTGGGCCGCTGCACGCCGAGGGTGTCATAGGCCCGGGCGAACTCCTGTTCGAAGCGGTAGGCCAGCGCCCACCACGGTTCGTCCGGGACGACGCCGGGGGCGGGGTCCGCGCCGACGGAATCGGCGGCCTTGGCCAGGATCTTGTCGTCAATATCCGTCACATTGCGCACCACGGTGACGGCCAGGCCGCGGTGGCGAAGCCAGCGGGTGAGCTGGTCGAAGGCGATGGCGGAACGGATGTGCCCTACGTGCGGCAGTCCCTGCACGGTGGCACCGCAGTAGTAGAGGCTGGCCTTTCCCTCCACCAGGGGAACGAAGTCCCGGACCTGCGCTGTTGCCGTGTCATAGAATCTCAAGCTCACTGCTCTAGGCTAGCCGAAACCGCACGGCCCTTATCAGCGGGACGGCACGCGGTCAGTTCCCGGCGACGGCGACGACGGCGGTGGCCACGGCCGCGATTCCCTCCCCGCGCCCGGTGAAGCCCAGTCCGTCGGTGGTGGTGGCGGACACGCTCACCGGTGCACCTGCCGCCTCGCTGAGCACCGCTTCGGCTTCGGCCCGGCGGGGGCTGAACTTGGGCCGGTTGCCGATCAGCTGGACGGCGACATTGCCGATCTCGAAACCGGCCGCCCGCACAATCCGCGCGGCCTCGCGCAGCAGCACCGTTCCCGCGGCGCCGGCGTACTCGGGCCGGTCGGTGCCGAAGTGGGTGCCCAGGTCCCCCAGCCCGGCGGCGGAGAAGAGCGCGTCCGCGGCGGCGTGGGCCACCGGATCGCCGTCGGAATGGCCGGCCAGTCCGCGTTCCCCGTCCCAAAGCAGCCCCGCCACCCAGAGGGGGTGCGGCGCGTCCTCGGGGGCGAAGGCATGGACGTCCACGCCGATTCCGGTGCGGGGCAGGGGCATTCTATTTCTCCTGGCTGGGCAGTCCGCCGGCAAGGAGCGCTTCCGCGAGCACCAGGTCCAGCGGGGTGGTGATTTTCAGGGACAGTTGGGATCCTTCGACCACGTAGACCTCGGAGCCGAGGGACTCCACAAGCATCGCGTCGTCGGTGACGGCCGCGGCGGTGGAAGCGTCAAAGTCCAGGGCGGCCCGGTGGGCGCGGCGCAGCAGGGCGGCATCGAAGCCCTGCGGTGTCTGGACGGCGCGCAGCTTCGAGCGGTCCGGGGTGCCGGTGACCCGGCGCATGCCGTTTTCGTCCGGCGCCACCGGTGCGGTGTCCTTGACGGTGTCCACCACGGGCACCGCGGGAATGACTGCCTGTGCCCCGGCGGCCAACGCGTCCGCCACCCGGTGGAAGACATCCGGCGGCGTCAGCGCGCGGGCGGCGTCATGGACCAGCACAATGTCCAGGTCGAGGGGCAGCGCGGCCAGCGCCGCACGTACGGAATCGGCCCGGGTGGCCCCGCCGTCGACCGTCCGGACCATGGAGGCGAATTCGGGCGCAGCGCATAGTCCGCGCATCAGGGTGTCTCCGGCCGGCACGGCAACGGCGACGGCGGCGTCGGGGACGGCGGCCCGCACTGCCCGCAGGGTATGGACGAGCATGGGTTCGCCGGCAAGGGGAACCTGGGCCTTGGGCATGCCGTAGCCAAGGCGCTGGCCGGATCCTCCGGCGACAACAACGACGCCGGCACGCGGGGACGGGAAAGAAAGGAGGGGCACGGTTCCAGCCTAATGCCCGCCGTCTGTGCCCTTAAACAACAATTGCCGGCCCCGAAGGACCGGCAATCGCAGGAAAATGAATCGGCAGCTAGCTCGCGAGAACCTCGTCGAGCACAACTGCCGCCTGGTCTTCATCCGTTTTTTCAGCAAGTGCCAGTTCCGAAATCAGGATCTGGCGTGCCTTGGCGAGCATTCGCTTCTCGCCTGCGGACAGCCCGCGGTCATGGTCACGGCGCCAAAGGTCGCGGACAACTTCCGCCACCTTGACGACATCACCTGACGCAAGCTTTTCCAAGTTTGCCTTGTATCGGCGCGACCAGTTAGTGGGCTCTTCAGTGAGCTCAGCCCGCAGGACGTCAAAGACGTGCTCCAGGCCTTCCTTGCCCACTACATCGCGCACCCCAACGAGGTCGACGTTTTCAGCCGGTACTTCAATGGTCAGATCACCCTGGGCCACCTTGAGCTTGAGATACATTTTCTCTTCGCCCTTGATGGTTCGCATCTTGATCTCTTCGATCTTCGCTGCACCGTGGTGAGGGTAAACAACTGTTTCGCCAACCTCAAAAACCATGTGGTCTTTCCCCTTTCCCGGCCCTCAGTTTACCAGAGATGCGACACGCCGAGTAGAGTTTTCGCAGGTCAGGTACCTCATGGGGGTTCCGGTAGGTAGTATTCCGCCTCGAACGCGTAGCTGAACACTCCGTCATGGGCCGCCCGGACCGGCCCCAAAATCCAGTTTTCCGCCGCTTTGCCGATAGGCTAGGCAGCAAAGATAGCCTCAGGTCGGTAGACCGTAATACATCAGGAGTTTGTGCTGTGAGATTCACACCCAAGAACCGGGTCCGCCGCGCCGCTGCGGCCGGTGTCATCGCGCTGGCCATGCTGGGCACGGCAGGCTGCAGTGCTGTGAACGAGCAGGCAACCACCCGCGAGTACTCGCCGTCGGACGGAATCGTGGAAAACGTCAACGACCTGCAGCTGCGCAACCTCCTGGTGGTCAGCAACGGCAACGGCGCCGAGGGCCGGCTGATCGGCACCATCCTCAACGATTCCGCCGAGGCCCAGGCCTTCACCCTCGCCGTGGGCGGATCCACGCTGCAGTGGAACCTGCCCGCCGGCGGCAAGGTTGTCTTCGAAGACGAAACCCCCGAGAAGGTCCTGGTCCAGACAGTTGACGTTGTGCCCGGCACCGGTATTGATGCGCAGCTGCGTCTCGGCGGCCAGGAGACCGGCCTGAACATTCCTGTGGTCAACGGCGATCAGCCGGACTACGAGCCGTACCTGCCCACCCCCACGCCGTCGGAGTCCGCTTCCACGGTCCCCTCGGACATGGCCACGGACGCCGGCACGGATACCAACAGCGAAACCGGAACCGCGGCCACCAGCCCGTCCAACGGCTGATACCTGGCTCCACCCGGAAGGGGGCCGGCACTTCGGTGCCGGCCCCCTTCCGCTTTAAGCCTGTTCCCCCGTCCCCCTGCCCCCCGTTTAGGGGCCGGGCAGTCAGGCCTCGAATTTGTAGCCGAGACCACGCACCGTAACCAGGTGCCGCGGGGCCGAGGAATCGGCCTCGATCTTCGCCCGCAGCCGCTTCACGTGGACATCCAGTGTTTTCGTGTCGCCGACATAGTCAGCGCCCCAGACCCGCTCGATCAGCTGGCCCCGGGTCAGAACCCGCCCGGCGTTGCGCAGCAGCATTTCCAGCAGTTCGAATTCCTTCAGCGGGAATGACACGCTGGCACCGTTGACCTGGACCACGTGCCGGTCCACATCCATCCGGACCGGGCCCGCTTCGAGTGCGGCACCCTGGTAATCCGCTGCTTCTCCGCGGCGCCGGAGCACGGCGCGCACCCGGGCCAGCAGTTCGCGGGAGGAATACGGCTTGGTCACGTAGTCATCCGCGCCGATCTCCAGTCCCACCACCTTGTCGATCTCCGCGTCCCGGGCGGTCAGCATGATCACCGGAACATCCGAACGCTGGCGGATGCGCCGGCAGACCTCCGTGCCGCTCAGCCCGGGCAGCATCAGGTCCAGCAGGACCAGGTCCGCACCCGTCCGTTCGAAGAGCGCGACGGCGTCGGTTCCGTTATCCACCACGTCCACCTCAAAGCCCTCCCGCTTCAACAGGTAGGAGAGGGGGTCGCTGAAGGACTCTTCATCTTCAACGATCAAAATGCGGGTCAAGCGGTTGCTCCCTGTTCGAATTCACGGGTATCAGCGGCGTCCATTTCCGGCAGCCGCACGGTAAAGGTGGAACCCTGGCCCGGCCTGGACCAGAGGTCCACCTCGCCGCCGTGGTTGGCCACCACATGCTTGACGATGCTCAGGCCGAGTCCGGTGCCGCCGGTGTGGCGGGAGCGGGCGGCGTCAATCCGGTAGAAGCGTTCGAACACCCGTTCCTGCTCCTCGGGGGAAATACCCGGGCCCTGGTCGCTGACCGCCACCTGCGCCATTCCATCCCGGGACTGCACGCCGATTCCCACCCGGCTGCCCTCGGGCGAATACCGGATGGCGTTGTCGATCAGGTTCCGGAATGCGGTGGTCAGCATGGGGGCGTCGCCGAAGACCGCGGGACCGGACTTTCCGCCCAGCACCACCTCGATGTTCTTGTTTTCCGCGTTCAGCCGGTTTGCCTCAACGGCGTCCTCCAGGATGCGGCTGACGTCCACGGGCTTGGCGCGGTCCACGATGTCGGTGCTCTGCAGCCGGGACAGTTCGATGATGTCCTGCACCAGAGCCGTCAGCCGGCTGGACTCACGGTGCATCCGCCCGGCAAAACGGCGGACCGCCTCCTCATCGCCGGCGGCGTCGTCCAACGCCTCGGAGAGCAGGGAAATGGCACCCACGGGGGTCTTTAGTTCGTGTGAGACGTTGGCGACGAAGTCGTTGCGGACTTCCTCGGTGCGGGTGATTTCGGTCCGGTCATCGGCGAGGATCAGGACGTATTCCTCGCCGACCGTGGCCACCCGCACCTGCAGGATCAGGGAGCCTTCCCCCAGTGGCCCGCGGGGCAGTTCCAGCCGGGCCTCGTCGATAACCCCGTCCCGGCGCACCCGGGCACACATGGCCAGCAGGCGGTCGTTAACAATGGTGTGCCCGCGCACCAGGCCGAAGGCGTAGGCGCCGGGACTGGCACGGACGACGCCGTCAATGGCGTCCGCGACGATGTACGCCCGGCCGATGACGCCCAGGACCTCCGCTGCGCCCTCGGGCACGGTTGGTTCCGGCACATCGGCCAGTTCCCGCCGCTTCCGTTGGCTGACACTGTAGGCGAGGACGCCAAAGGCACCCACGGCCAGGCCGAGCACACCGGCCAGCAGCGCCAGCAGTACAGGATTCACTCCCCTAGCTTAGGCACGTCCCGGACCTGCGGAGTGAATCCCGATGGCTTTGGTCCATTCGTTAAACTAACGTTCATCTAAGGGGTCCGTGCGGTTAACCCCGGGCTGACATTCTGCAGGAGCGGCACGGCGCTAACGCCCCGCCAGTGATACAGAACCCACCGTTTCGAGAGGACGCTTCAGTGCGCAAGGTTTTCCAGGCCGAACTTCACCAGATCGGTGAAGAACTGACCCAGATATCGCAGCTCGTCACGGAGGCGATGCAGAAAGCCACCCTCGCTTTCGAGGGCGCGGATATTGAGCTTGCCCAGGACGTCATTGCGGCCGACGCCCGGATCGATTTTCTCCAGAACGACCTGGACGAGCGGGCCATCGACATCCTCGCCCTGCAGGGCCCGGTGGCCAGTGACCTGCGGATGATTGTGGGCTCGCTGCGGATGAGCGCCTCGCTCGAGCGGATGGGCGACCTCGCCCGGCATGTGGCCCAGCTGGCCCGGCTCCGTTACCCGGCCAACGTGGTGCCCGAGAACATGGTGGAAACGTTCCGCGAAATGGCCCGCCTGGACATCCGGATCTCCGAACAGCTCACTGATCTGCTCGAAACCCGCAACTTGGAGCTGAGCAAGGACATCTACGCCGCCAACAGCCGGATCAATGAGCTGCACGCCGGGGTGTTCAAGTCCATTGCCTCTGCCGACTGGGACGTCCCGGCGGTCAGCACGGTGGACCTGACCCTGGCCAGCCGCTATTTCGAGCGATTCGCCGACCATGGCGTCTCGGTCACCCGCAAGGTGAACTACCTGGTCACGGGCGAGTGGCAGCCGCTGTCCCAGAGCGGCGTGTAGCTTCCCCGGCGGAAAGTCGGTAGAGACCAGACAAAAAAGGGCGGCCCCGAATGGGACCGCCCTTTTCGCTGCCGCCGAGGGGCGGATGATTTGCTTCTTGGTTACTTCTTTTTGCCCTGGTTGGCCACGGCCTTGATGGACTCTGCAGCGGCCTCGGGATCCAGGTAGGTGCCGCCGGCCTTGACCGGCTTCAGGTTCTCATCCAGTTCGTACACCAGCGGGATGCCGGTGGGGATGTTCACCGCGGCGATGTCGGCGTCGCTGATCCCGTCCAGGTGCTTGACCAGTGCGCGCAGCGAGTTGCCGTGGGCGGCAATCATCACGGTCTTGCCCGCCAGGATGTCCTTGGAGATGTCCGATTCCCAGTACGGCAGGAACCGTTCCAGCACGTCCTTCAGGCATTCCGTGCGCGGCAGCACGTCGGAGTCCAGATCCGCGTAGCGCGGGTCGTGGGCCTGGGAGAAGTCGCTGTCATCCGGCAGGGGCGGCGGCGGGGTGTCGTAGGACCGGCGCCAGAGCATGAACTGCTCCTCGCCGTATTCGGCCAGGGTCTGGGCCTTGTCCTTGCCCTGCAGCGCGCCGTAGTGGCGCTCATTCAGGCGCCAGCTGCGCTTGACGTCGATCCAGATACGGTCGGCGGTGCCCAGGGCCAGGTTCGCGGTATTGATGGCCCGCTGGAGCCGGGACGTGTAGAGGATGTCCGGAAGGATGTTGTTCTCGACCAGCAGCTCACCGCCGCGGACGGCTTCCGCACGTCCGAGGTCCGTCAGATCCACGTCCACCCAGCCCGTGAAGAGGTTCTTTTCATTCCATTCACTCTGCCCGTGGCGCAGAAGGATCAGTTTGTAGGTCATGCTAGCCATGGTATCGGAGAGCCCACCCCGCAGGGAGGGCGGCAGTCCTCCTGCCGGGGCCGGCGGCCGCTGATCCCCCGCCCCGGACACTGCCTGCCGCGTCAGAGGCATCCCTTGGGGAGGGCTAGCATTGTCTGGTGCAAAAACCGCAGAAACCCGTAGGAACTGTGACCAGGGGCACTACAAACCCGAACCGTCTCCGGCGGGTAGACCGCTGGTTGGCCGGACCCGCACGGTGGCGGCTCCGGCAGGCGGAGGACCCCTTGATCGTGGACCTGGGCTACGGGGCGGCACCCACCACCGCCGTCGAACTGCACGGCCGGCTGGGCCGGGTGCGCGCCGACGTCGAAGTCATGGGGATCGAGATAGATCCCGCCCGGGTGCGCGCGGCCAAACCGCTGGAACGGGCGGGGCTGAGTTTCCGCCAGGGCGGCTTCGAGCTGCCCGTGGACGGACGGCGGCCGGTGATGGTCCGGGCCTTTAACGTGCTGCGCCAGTACGCGGAGGAGGACTATGCCCGGCACTGGGAGATGGTCTGTTCCCGCCTGGCCCCGGGCGGGATCTTCATTGACGGCACCTGCGACGAAATCGGCCGGCGTGCCACCTGGGTGGAGCTGGATTCCTCCGGGCCGGTCTCGCTGAGCATTTCGCTGCGGTTCGGGGCGTTCGAGCGCCCCTCGGATGTGGCCGAGCGCCTGCCCAAGGCCCTGATCCACCGCAACGTTCCCGGCGAACGCATTTACGCCTTCCTCCAGTCCATGGACCGCGCGTGGGAAGAGGCCGCACCCATGGCTTCCTACGGCAACCGCCAGCGGTGGCTGACCATGTGCGCCGCACTCAAGGCCGGCGGCGCCCCGCTGCTGACCGGTCCGTCCCGGTGGCGGCTGGGGGAAATCACCGTGGCCTGGGACGCCGTCCGCCCGGCCCAGCAGGGCCGTTAACGCAGAGTCCGCCCCGGCAGGGCCGGGGCGGACGCAGTGCTCTAGGGTAACGCAGTGTCGGAGGGCTACCAGGAGCCGTACGGGCCCCGGTTGCTGCCGCCGCGGCCCCGGGAGCTACCCATGGCCGGCTTCACGTCAGCCAGGTACACGGATGCGGCAATCACGGCGGCCAACTGGAACAGCAGCAGGCTAAGGGACGGCAGCGTCACGGCAATCACGCCCACGGCGCTGGCGCCGCCGGTGAGGCCGAGCCAGAACCCCTTGGTGCGCTTGTAGGCGCGTTCGAAATCGGCGGGTTTGCGCCGGACGCAGTCCAGGAACGCCCACAGTTCGATGACGAGCGCAACGATGCCGAGCGCTACGTAGAGGTAGTGCTGAATCAAGTACATTAGGGCCACAGCGCTAGCCTACCGTGTAAGTGCCTGCTCTAGGTCCCTCCAGAGGTCTTCGGGATTTTCGATCCCGGTGGAAAGGCGCAGCAGCCCCTCGGGTACGGTGTGCGGTTCCCCCGGTTGGCGGCGCCGGCGCTCAATCAGCGATTCCACTCCGCCCAGCGACGTAGCCGGCAGCCACAGCCGCACTGCTTCGCTGACCCGCTCCGCCGCCGCCGCTCCCCCGGCCACCTCGATGCAGAGGATCGAGCCGAAGCCGGACATCTGCTTGGACGCCTGCACGTGGCCCGGGTCCTTGGGCAGTCCGGGGTACCGCACGTTTTCCACCTGGGGCAGTTCCTGCAGGCGGCGGGCCAGTTCCATGGCGGTGGCCTGCGAGCGCTCGATCCGCAGCGCCAGGGTGCGCAGGCCGCGCAGGGCCAGCCAGACCTCGAACGGACCGGCCACTGCGCCGTGCAGCGAGCGGTACCGGAGCAGGCGTGCGTGCAGTTCGGGATCGGAGGTGACCGCTGCCCCCAGGACCACGTCCGAGTGTCCGGCCAGGTACTTGGTCACCGAATGGACCACGACGTCGGCACCCAGGGCCAGCGGACGGGTCACCAGCGGCGTGGCGAAGGTATTGTCCACCACCACCAGGGCGCCGGCGGCACGGGCAGCCTCCGCCAGCGCAGGGATGTCCGCCACTTCCAGCATCGGGTTGGTGGGGCTCTCGATCCAGAGCATGGAGGCCTCGTCGAGCTGTCCGATCACCTCCGGGGTGTCGGCAATGTCCACGGTGCGTACGGAGAAGCGGCCGTTGGCGGCTTCCTCGGCGGCCAGCAGGAGCGAGCCCTGGTAGCTGTGGCGGGGCATTACCACCACGCCGCCGGCCGGCACCAGGGAAAGCGCGGCCATGACCGAGGCCAGGCCTGATCCGTAGACCAGGGCCGGCAGGGCTGCACCCTCCAGTTCGGCGAGCGCTTCTTCGAACGGATCCCAGGTGGGATTGGAATACCGGCCGTAGCCGCGCTCGCCCGGCACCGGGGCACCCGTCCCGAAATAGGTCGAAGACAGCACAATGGGCGGATTCACCGGTGCGTCGTGTTCGCGGGCCGGGCGTCCTGCCGCAACAACCACGGTGTCGGGAGAAAGATCGGCACCGCCGGACAGGGCGGAGTTATGCGTTGGGCTCATAGGTGCCAGCGTAGACCGCCTCCCCCATCCTTCGTCCGCAGTGTTACGGACGCAGTGCACGGTTTTTGCTTCCTGCCCCTGGGCCCGATGTGCTGCCGGGAAGGATGCGCAGCTGCCGCACCGGGCTCCCAGCCCGACTAGGTAGGCTAGGCGGGTGAGCACTTCTAATCCTCCCGAAACCCGCGGCCTGTTCATTGCCATGGAGGGCGGAGACGGCGCCGGGAAATCCACGCAGGCGCAGCGGCTGACCGAGGCCCTGGAGCGCGCCGGCCATGCCGTGCTGCGCACCCGCGAGCCCGGCGGCACTCCCGTGGGCGAGGCGTTGCGCACACTGGTCCTTGAGCACGGCAACGGCGAGATCGATGCCCGCACAGAGGCGCTGATCTTTGCCGCCTCCCGCGCGGCGCACGTGCAGCAGGTCATTGCCCCGGCGCTCGAAGCCGGCACCGTGGTGGTGTGCGACCGGTACATCGACAGTTCGGTGGCCTACCAGGGCGCAGGCCGGGGGCTGGGCACCGATACCGTCCGCACCCTGAACGACTGGGCCACCGGCGGGCTCCAGCCTGACCTTACGGTCCTGCTCGACGTCGAGCCCGAACGCGGACGGGACCGGCGGACGGCAGGCCAGGGCACCGAAGACAGGCTTGAGTCCGAGCCGGATTCCTTCCATCTGCAGATCCGCCGCGCCTTCCTCGAAACCGCGCAGGCGGCACCCGGACGCTACCTGGTCCTCGACGCCGGCCGGCCCAAGGACGAACTGGCCGAAACCATCCTGGACCACGTGGAAAAGCTGCTGCCGTGAGTGTGTGGGAGGACCTCCAGGGGCAGGATCCGGTGGTGGAGCAGCTCCGCCGGGGCGCAGCCGACGCCCGACCCAACCACGCCTGGCTGTTCACCGGCCCGCCCGGTTCCGGCCGTTCCAACGCCGCACGTGCCTTCGCGGCCGCACTGGTCTGTGAGCAGGAAGATCCGGCCCTGCGCGGCTGCGGCAAGTGCAAGGCCTGCGTCACCGCCATGGCCGGTTCACACGCCGACGTCACGTCGGTGACCACGGAAAAGGTCACCATCAGCATCGACGAGGCACGGGACTTGGTGCGCAAAGCCCAGGACAAGCCCTCCACCGGACGCTGGCGGGTCATCATCGTCGAAGACGCCGACAGGATGCAGGAGCGCAGCACCAACGTGCTGCTCAAGGCGATTGAAGAACCGCCGCCCCGGACCATCTGGCTGCTCTGCGCACCCAGCCCCGGCGATGTGCTCGTCACCATCCGCTCCCGGTGCCGGGCCGTGGGCCTGCGCCTGCCGCCGGTGGAGGACGTGGCTGAACTGTTGGTCCGCCGCGACGGTATCGACCCGGAGGTGGCCGTCAACGCCGCGCGTGCCGCGCAGAGCCACATCGGCGTCGCCAAGCGCCTGGCCACGGATGAGGGAGCCCGGCAGCGCCGCGAGAGCATTGTCCGGCTGCCGTTGTCGCTCCGGAATGTCTCCGGAGCGATGAAGGCCGCCGCCGACCTGGTCGCCCTGGCCGAAGCAGAGGCCGCCAGTTCCTTCGAGGAACGGGACGCCGCGGAGAAAGAGGCACTGCTCGCCTCGCTGGGCGCGCCGGAGGGCGGCACCCTGCCGCCGTCGCTGCGCAGCCAGGTGAAGCGGCTCGAAGAAGACCAGCTGCGCCGCGCCAAGCGGTCAAAAAACGACTACTTCGACCGCGCCCTGACCGATCTGTTGTCCTTCTACCGCGACGTACTGATGATCCAGCTGGGCAGCCAGGGACCGCTGGTCAATGAGGCGCTGCGCCGCGAACTGGACGAGTTTGCCGCCTACGGCTCCCCCGAACAGACCCTGATGCGCATGGAGGAAATCAACACCGTCCGGCGCCGCCTGGTGACCACCAACGTGGCGCCCCTGCTGGCCATCGAAGCCATGGCCCTGAGCCTGCTGTAGTGTCCAGTGCAGCAGGCCGCTGCCCTTTTCCACCTGCCCGGATTGCCCGTAGAACCGCTCCAGGAGTAGAACAATGACCACCGCCTCTGCCCGCCGACGTTTCCCGCGGATGGCCGCTGCCGCCGCCTCGGCCGTGCTGCTGGCGGCTGCCACCGCCTGCACTCCCGAGGCCGGGCCCGCGCCCGAAGCTACCGGCAGCACGGATTCCGTCACCACGGCGGCCGCCGACGTCATCGGGGACGTGCCTGCGGAACTGCAGGAGTTCTACAGCCAGGAAGTCACGTGGGAGGACTGCGAGGGCGACTTCCGCTGCGCCACCGTCACCGTCCCCATGGATTATGCGGATCCGGGGGCCGGGACGGTGGAGCTGTCCACCATCATGGCCCCGGCCGACGGCGACGCGGAGGGCACCATCCTGATCAACCCGGGCGGACCCGGCGGCTCCGGATATGACTTCGTCCGCCAGTCCCTGGACCAGGTGGTCAGCGACCGGCTGCGGGAGAACTACAACGTGCTCGGCTTCGACCCGCGCGGCGTCGGGCGCTCCACCCCGGTCCAGTGCCTCAGCGACGAGGAAATGGACGCCAGCCGGGCCGAATACATTGACCCCGGCACGCCCGAAGGACTTGAAGCGGCCCGGCTGAGCGCCAAGGAGTTCGCGGACGCCTGCGCGGCGGAGACCGGTGACGTGCTCGGTTTCGTGGACACCGCCAGCGCTGCCCGCGACATGGATGTGCTCCGGGCCGTGGCCGGTGACCGGAAACTGAACTATCTCGGGTTCTCCTACGGCACGTTCCTGGGCGCCACCTACGCCGAACTGTTCCCGGAGAACGTGGGCCGCCTGGTTCTTGACGGCGCCCTGGACCCGTCCTCCAGCAATGAAGAAGTCACCCTGGGCCAGGCGGCCGCGTTCGAGAAGGCCATCCGGGCTTATGTGGAGGACTGCCTCACGGGCCGGAACTGCCCGCTCAAGGGCAGCCCCGACGACGCCGTGGCCACCATCCAGGCGCTCCTGGCCTCGGTGGAGGCCAGCCCGATGACGGCTTCCGACGGCCGGGTTGTCACGGTCTCCACGTTTGTCAGCGGGTTCATCCTGCCCCTGTACGACGACGCCAACTGGCCGGTCCTTTCCCAGGCACTGGACAGCGTGCTCAAGGACAACGATCCGACGATGATGCTCCGGCTCGCTGACATCAGCGCCGACCGGGACGACGACGGACACTACAAGTCCAACAGCACCGTGGCCTTCAACGCCGTGAACTGCCTGGACTATCCCATGGTGAGCGATGACGCGCAGATGGCCGCAGACGCACGGGAACTGGCGGCCGCCTCCCCCACCATCGGCAAATACCTGGCCTACGGCGGAATCACCTGCGAGGCCTGGCCCTACGGCCCGGTCAATGAACCCCACCCGATCAAGGCGTCCGGGGCCGCCGACCTGCTGGTGATCGGCACCACCGGCGACCCGGCCACCCCGTACGAATGGTCGCAGGCGCTGGCCGCCCAAATGGATTCGGCGGTCCTGGTGACCTGGGAAGGTGAAGGGCACACCGCCTACGGGCGCGGCAGCCAGTGCGTCGAAGACGTGGTGGACGACTACTTTGTGGACGGAACCGTACCGAAGGACGACGTGGTCTGCAGCTGAGCCGGCGGGCTTTCCCGGGCCGGTTCCGGTGCCATTTTGACCCGCACGGAAGGTGCGTATAAAGTGGTTCCTTGTGGATTCTGGCCGGAAACGGACAGGTGAAGCCCGCCTCCTTAGCTCAGTTGGTAGAGCGTCTCACTCGTAATGAGAAGGTCGCCAGTTCGATTCTGGCAGGAGGCTCAGTCCAACCCCCGGCACCTCACGGTGCCGGGGGTTTTTCTTTTCTGCATAAAACCCCCGGCCGGACAAGTGCCGGGCCGGATACACGTGCCGCGGGCGGCGGATAGGCCCCGCCAGCGGAGGAATACGTGCGGCGGGACTCCCGCTGCCGTCGGACCTGTTCCCCGGCACCGGGGTGCCGCTTACAGTTTCTGCCCGGGGAAACAAGCGAAACCACCTGAACTGGCGAGAGGTCCCTCCCATGAAAAGCAGAAAACTGTTCCTTGTCCCGGCTGCGGTGCTGGGCGCCCTGGCTCTCAGTGCCGGCCCTGCAGCGGCCGACGACGGCACCTGGCAGGCGGAACTGGCACCCGCCAACAACAGCGGAACCAGCGGCAACGTGATGGTCGAAGTCCACGGAAACGAGGCAACGGTGCATCTGTCCGTCACCGGCGCAGCCCAGGTCTGGCGCGGGGCGCCGTTCCCGCACACCCAGCACATTCACGTTGGCGGGCAGGGAGTGTGTGCCGGGCCGGAATCCGACGCGGACGGCGACGGCGTGGTCAGCTCACCCGAGGGCGCTCCCCTGACCGGTCATATCAGCACCTCGCTGACCCTTTCCGGAGACACCGGTCCGGCGTCCGCCGTGGCGGTGGACAGGTTCCCCGGCGGCGGGAGCTACACCTACGAGCGGACTCTGAACCTGGATCCGGAGACGATGGCGGCCATGCGGGCCGGTACAGCGGCCGTGGAAGTGCACGGCGTGGATCCGGCCCTCCTGCCGGCGGCAGCGCAGCAGAAGACCAGCCCGGAAGATCCTTCCCTGCCCCTGGCCGCGACTTTGCCTGCAGCCTGCGGCGTACTGATGCCCTCGCAGGTGGGCGGCATGCCGCGTGGCGGGGCGGCCACCGGCGTGGAGATGGATGTTGCCGCCGCCGACCGCGGCACGGGGGCGGCAGCCCCGGCGCCGGTGCTGGTTGCAGCGGGCCTGGCAGCAGGTGCGGGTCTGGCAGCAGGTGCGGGCGTTGCGGCGAAGCGGCGCTCCGCCCGGCGCAGCTGAACGGCGCAGTCAACTTCCCTTGAGGAAACGCTGCGCGGAAATTGGGCAGCCCTTGCGCCGGGCTTGCCGTTTTTCCGTCGGAAGCGCCCCTATCCTCGGGGAAGGATATGACCGGCGGCCCGTCGTCGGGGGAAAGAAGGAGATACGCATGGAAACAGCACCGAGCGGCCACACCATCCGCCGCTACACCCTGGCCCAGCGAAACGCCTTCCTTGCCCCGGTCTGCGCCGAATGCAACCGCCGCATGGTGCCGAAGTGGATTGAGGACCGCGGCCGTTGGATCATCAACGGATTCCTCTACCCCGGCGTCCGCTGCGCCAGCCACGAGCGCCGTGTCCTGCCCGAATACTTCGGACTCTCCCAGCACGCCCCGGCAACGGGTCACGCTGTGCGCAGCGAGTCCGCGGGATCTGCCCGGCGCTCCAAGGCCGGCAGCCGGTTCCTGGGATTGGGCGCCAAGCGCGCACAGCGCGGCGTCGCCTAGTCTCCGGACCCTTGATATACCCGGCCGTCCCCGGGTAACTGACCAGGAACCCTCGTCGTTTTCCCCAAGAAGCGGCGGGGGTTTCTGCTGTCCGGGGCAGGGCCGCGCAGAGGACGGGGCCTAGCTGGCCGGGGTGGTGGGGGCAGCCGGAGGAATCCGGCCGGCCAGCAGCGCCTTGATGCGCTCTTCGGCGTCGGGCAGGGTTTCGGCGGCGGCCACGTTGGCCTCTTCCACCGCACGCACAACCTCGTTGCGCTGGATCTTGACGCCCCGCGGGGCGTCGATGCCGATGCGTACGCCGTCACCGCGTGAATCCAGAACGGTAATGACAATGTCATCCCCGATCAGGATCTGCTCTCCGGACCTGCGTGTTAGCACCAGCATCCGCCCACTCTATCGCAACCCGGCGCACCGCCCCGGGAGCCGGCGGCGGTTATTTCCGGCGGGTCTGCCTCACCGGACGGAACCGCCCGCGGTCAGAGGACCGGCGTTGGTGACGGACCACCGTCGAGCCAGCCGATCGGCAGGCCCAGGGAGTTAACGGACTGCGGGGTTCCGGTGGTGTCGATACCCTCCACGGCCGCCGCGTCCACCACGACTGCTGACCGCACGGCGCCTACCCAAGCGGCCGTGTCCTCGGGCTTGCGGCCCGCATCCACTGCCACCCACACCTGATCTGCCGCCAGGGCCGAAATCAGCGTGGAATGCCGGCCCATTTCGGTCCCGGAGCGGCCCAGCCCGTAGGCCAGGAAGATGCCGTGCCCGGCCATCACACCGGCGGCCCGGGCCGTTGCCACCGCCCGGCGGTCCGCCGCCCGTCCCACGCCCTCGGTTTCCAGCACACCGGCTACCCGGACGGCGGCCGCGCCGCCGCCGGCCTGCTCTGCCATGGAGCGGCACACGTCCAGTGCGTCCTCGCCCAGGCCGACCACCATCACCAGGTCCCCGGCGCCGCTTAGCGGAGCAGGAGCCATAGGAACGACATGCCGCTGGACCGGTTCAAGGACCTGGCCGGGCTGGATCTGGTTCAGCTGAATCTGGTTCAGGGCTCCGGGACCGGCGGGCAGCGGAGCCTGCTGGACGGGGACCGGCTGCGGTGCCGGCTGCCGCGGCGGGGCGAAAACCGCGGGAGTCTGGGCCGGAGCTCCGGTGCTGGCGGAGAGCGTGTCCATCAGTTCGGCGAAGGCATGCGACCCGGTGGACACCGAAGGAGTGGCGGCTGCGCCGCCGGCCGGCGCGGACGGATGCAGGGTGGACTCGGCCCGGTCCGCTTCTTCGAGCAACGCGGAAATACCGGCCCGGCCGGAGGACGCCCGGCTGGGCAGGTCGGGCTCCACCGGGGCACGGCGCCGCCCGCTGGGCGGCAGCTCCACGGTGACCTCATAGTGCTGGCGGGAGAGGAAGCCGCCGATGCCGCCCACGGTCACCTTTTCGGCCGCAATAATCCGTGCCCTCGGCCCGTGCTCGGCCATTACCTGGGCCTTCAGGGCGTCAAGCGACGGCCCTTCAAGCTGAAATCGTCTCGGTTCCACGCACCACCCCTACAGTCTCGATACTGACATTACCCGCTGTGGCTTCCTGGTAAGACAGTACCGGCAGGCCGCCGGCCTGCGCCGAGACCAGCCGGCGGATGGCCGGGCGCAGCGCCGGGGCGCAGACAAGCACCGCGTTGTAGCCCGCATTCTCCGCAGCGGAGACGGCAGCCCGCAGGGACGCCAGCACCGTCTCGATCCGGTTGGGGTCCAGCAGGATCTGGCTGCCCTGGTCGGACGGACGGAGCGCCTCGAGCATGGACTGCTCCAGCGCCGGATCGATCATGATCACCCGCAGGACGTTGTCGGAGACGTACTGGGCGGCCAGGGCCGGTCCCAGCGCCGTGCGGGCCGTTTCAATCAGGCCTTCCGGATCCTGGGAGACCTTGGCGCGCAGCAGCAGCGACTCGTAGATGCGCGGGAGGTCATTGATGGGGATCTGTTCGGCCAGCAGCCCCTGCAGGACCCGCTGCACTTCCGCGAGGGACAGTACACCGGGCACCAGCTCGTCCACCGCGGACGGGTTGACCTGTTTGACGCCTTCGGTGAGCACGCGCACGTCCTCACGGGTCAGCAGGCGCGCGGCGTTGGCGGTGATCACGGCGGAAAGGTGGGTGACCAGCACCGAGACCCGGTCAATGACGGTGGCTCCGGACATTTCCGCAGCGTGCTGCATCTCCGCAGGAACCCATTTGCCGGCCAGCCCGAACACCGGTTCCACCGTGGCCGTGCCGGGCAGCCCGTCCAGGTAGTCGCCCAGTGCCAGGATCTTGCCGGACGGCGCCTCCCCGCGGCCTGCCTCCACGCCCGCAATCCGGATCACGTAGGTGGACAGCGGCAGGTCCACGCTGTCGCGGGTGCGGACCGGCGGCACCACGATGCCCAGGTCCATGGCGATCTTCCGGCGCAGTGCCCGGACGCGGGCCAACAGGTCATCGGATCCGCCGGTGACTATGTCCACCAGGTCCGGGGCAAGCATGATTTCGAGCGCATGTACGCGCATCTGCTCGATCAGGTCTTCCGTGGTTTCCGACGACGGCGGGGCGTCGAGTGCTGCCTGGCTGCTGTCCTTCTCCGCCTGTTCCGCGGTTTCGCGGGACTTGATCCGCTGCGAGGCGAAAATCAGCAGCGCACCGATGACGATGAACGGGATTTTCGGCATACCGGGAATCAGTGCCATCACGATGGCCGCACCGCCGGCAATCATCAGGGCGTTCCGGGACTGGCCCAGCTGCGCCCCGGCCGTGGAGCCCATGTCCGCTTCCGCATTGGAGCGGGTGACGATCATGCCGGTGGAGACGGCCATCAGCAGGGCCGGGATCTGCGTGACCAGCCCGTCGCCGATGGTCAGCAGGCTGTAGGTGTTGACGGCCTCGCCAGCGGACATGCTTCGCTGGAACATGCCGATGGCAATGCCGCCGATGATGTTGATGATGATGATGATCAGCCCGGCGATCGCGTCGCCCTTCACGAACTTGGACGCACCGTCCATGGCGCCGTAGAAGTCTGCCTCGGCGGAGACCTCGGCGCGGCGTTCCCGTGCCTGGGTGTCGGTGATCAGGCCGGCGTTCAGGTCAGCGTCAATGGCCATCTGCTTGCCCGGCATGGCGTCAAGGGTGAACCGTGCCCCCACTTCGGCCACGCGTTCGGCACCCTTGGTGACCACCACGAACTGGATGACCACCAGGATCAGGAAGATCACCGCGCCGATGATCATGGAGCCGCCCACCGCCACATGCCCGAACGCCTCAATGACCTGCCCGGCGTACCCCTCCCCCAGCACGAGCCGGGTGGAGGCCACGTTCAGGCCCAGCCGGAACAGGGTGGCCACCAGCAGCAGGGACGGGAAGACCGAGAAGTCCAGCGGCTTGCGCACGAACATGGTGGTCAGCAGGATCACCAGTGCCAGCAGGATGTTGATGATGATCAGCACGTCCAGCAGCACGGCGGGAATAGGCACCACCAGCAGCAGGATGATGCCGATGACGCCTACGGGGACGGCCAGTTTCAGGAGGTTGCGGTTGCGGTTCACGACGCGGCCTTACGGTGTTGTGGGGTGGTCACGGGTTCGGGCGGGGCAGCCGCCATGGTGTGCATGCCCCGGGCGGCTCCGCGCCGCTTCAGGGACATAACGAAGGCCAGCACACGGGCCACGGCATTGTAGAGTTCCACGGGAATTTCCTGGTTCAGCTCGCAGGCACTGTGCAGGGCACGGGCCAGCGGGATGTCCTGCACCATGGGCACGCCCTTCTTCTCGGCCTCCTCGCGGATTCTGGCGGCAATGGCGCCGGCCCCCTTGGCCACGACCCGGGGTGCGGACTTTCCCGGCTCGTACTTCAGCGCAACGGCCACATGGGTGGGGTTCACGAGGACGACGTCGGCGTCCCCCACCGCGGCCATCATCCGGTTCCGGCTCATCGCCAGCTGCCGGGACCGCCGCTGGGATTTGATCAGCGGATCGCCCTCACTGTTTTTGTTCTCGTCCTTGACTTCCTTCTTGGTCATGCGGGTGCGCTTGCGGTTGCGCTTCATGACCACAAAGATGTCCGCGGCGGCAAGGACCAGGCCGGCGGCGACGGCAGCCTGCAGCAGGGATGCGGTGCCGCCGCCGGCAGCCTCCAGGACGGCGGAGACCGGCAGCCCGCCGGCGGCCATCAGCACCGGCATCAGCTGCTGGATCACCGCATAGAGCACCAGGCCCACCACGGCGGTCTTCAGCAGGGACTTGGCGCCGTTCCACAGCGCCTGCGTGCCGAAGACGCGCTTGACGCCGGCCAGCAGATTGAACTGTTCAAACTTGCCCTTGAATTTCTTCACGTGGATCCCGCCCTGCACGGCGGCAGTAAGCAGGACCGCGGCGGCTACCACGCCCAGCAGCGGTCCCAGGATGAAGGCCAGGGCTCCCAGCGCCTCGTTCATCAGGGCCAGGGCGAGCTGGGGGTCGGGGTTGGCGGTGATGAGGGATACCCCGGCCAGCACCTCGCTGCCCGCTTCCGAGCCGCGCGAAATGGTGAGCGGCATCATCAGGGCGGCCATGCCTACGCCCACCCATGCGGTGAGGTCTTCGGACTTGGAGAGCTGGCCCTTGGACCGGACCTCCTTCATCCGTTTTTCGGTGGCCTGTTCGGTCCGTTCGCCTGTTGGCTGTTCCGGCATTTATCCCACCCCCGTCACGGCGCGCACAATGGTGTCCACCAGTGCGGAGACAATCCGCGGCAGGGCCAGGAAAACCACGGATGCCAGGCTCAGCGTGAGCAGGATCTTCAGCGGGAAGCCGAGCGCGAATGCGTTCAGCGCCGGGGCCACGCGGGTGAGCAGGCCCAGGCCGGCGTCGGCCAGGAACAGGACCACCAGCAGCGGGCCGGCAATCTGCACCGAGGCCAGGAACATCTGGGTCACGGAGGTCACCAGGGCGGAAACCGGATCGGTCAGGTCCACTCCCCCGGTCAGCGGCAGCGCCGTGAAGCTGCGCAGCAGCCCGCCTATGATCAGCTGGTAGCCGTCCGAGGCGAACAGCAGGGCCAGTGCGGTGACCTGGAAAATGCGGGTGAACTGGGCACCGTTGACCATGGACTGCGGGTCAAAGGCCTGGGCCAGCTGGAAACCGCCGAAGGTATCAATCAGGTTGCCCGCGGACTGCACTGCGGAGAAGATCACCATGACCATGAACCCCAGCAGCGCCCCCACCAGCAGTTCCATCACCAGTGCCATAAAAAACTCGCCGGTGCCCAGGGCGCTGTATCCCTCGCTGACCTGCGGCGCGATGGCGAGGGCCAGGCCGAGCCCGATCATGGCTTTCACGCGGGCCGGAAAGGCGTTGTAGGAGAACGGCGGGGCGATCACGAGGAAGGCCACCATCCGCACCGAGGCCAGCAGGAACGCCTCGATCCAGTTCTGGTCAAGGGGGATGGACATTTCAGCTGCCGCCGAGCAGGGACGGAATCCTTGCGAACATTTCGTGCGTGAAGGACACCATCTCGGAGATCATCCAGTGTCCGCAGACAACCAGGGCAATGGCCACGGCGATGGCCTTGGGCACAAAGGAAAGGGTGACTTCCTGGATCTGGGTGATGGACTGCAGCAGCGAAATGGCGAAACCCACCACCAGGGCAGTGACCAGGACCGGAGCGGACAGCTTGGCGGCCACCCACAGCCCCTGCATGCCGATGTCCAGGACGGCGTTTGTATCCATCAGGTGCCGCCCTGGTAGCTGTTGATCAGGGAGGTAATGATCAGCCCCCAGCCGTCCACCAGGATGAACAGCAGGATCTTGAAGGGCAGCGAGATCATGACCGGGGGAAGCATCATCATGCCCATGGACATAAGGGCCGCGGACACCACCAGGTCGATGACCAGGAAGGGCACGAAAATCACGAAGCCGATGATGAAGGCGGCGCGCAGTTCCGAAATCATGAACGCCGGGATCAGGGTGGTCAGCGGCACCGACTCCGGGCTCTCGGGGTTCTCCTGCCCCGCCGCCCGGGTCATCAGTGCAATGTCCTCCTCGCGGGTGTGCGCAAGCATGAACTGCTGCAGCGGCCCGGAGCCTGTATCCAGGGCGGTGTCGAAGTCGATGCCGCCGTCCAGGTAGGGCTGTACCGCGATGGTGTTAATTTCGCTGATCACCGGAGCCATGATGAACAGGGAGAGGAACAGAGCCAGCCCGGCCAGCACCTGGTTGGGCGGAATCGAGGGCAGCGACAGCGCGTTGCGGGTCATGGCCAGCACCACGAAGATCTTCGTGAAGGATGTCAGCATCAGCAGCAGCGACGGTGCCACGGAGAGCAGCGTGATGCCGATCAGGGTGGTCACCGCAGTGGAGGGCGCGCCGTCCTGGCCGTTGATGTCGATGCTCAGTCCGCCGCCGTCGTCGGGCTCGGCGGGGTCCCCGGGCGCGGTGGGAGCCACCGGCGGGGCGGGATCAAAGGTGTTGGCATGGCCCGCGGCCGCACCAAGCAGCAGCAGCGCGGCAACCGTGAACAGGAGCACCGCGGCCAGGCCCAGGGCATGCAGGAGCCGGGAGCGGTGCACGGCGACGGCGGCGCTCACCCTTTGCGCCCCCGGCGGAGGAAGTCGCCGGTCTGGCGCCAGGTCTCCGGCGCGAGGATGGAGCCGCTCAGGGCGGATTTGGCCGGCACCGGCGCCGCCGTCGGCAGGGCGTGGGCTCCGCGCGCGGCGCGG
>NZ_JBNHFG010000025.1:0-37937 GCF_059090025.1 Arthrobacter sp. Y3224198 | reverse complement strand
CCCGTCCCTTCCGGCAACTTCCGCATCCACGCCCGGCTCTGCGCCGGGGCGGCGCTGGCCTCCGCGGGCCTGCACGTGTGGATGTCCGGCCAGCATGCCGGTGCGTGGTGGCAGGCAGGGCTGATGCTGCTGATGGCGCTGGTATGCCTGCCGTGCGTGCCGCCGCTCTGGCGGTCAGGGTCCGTGCCGGCGGCGCGGATGCTGATGGGCGGGGCGCTGGTGATGGTCGCGGTCCATGCGGTTCTGCTGCTGGCCCCCGGCGCGGGTGGCGCCGGCCACCAGCACAGCGGGACGGGCCTGGTGACGGTTCCGCCGTCCGGCGCAGGCCCGGCCATGCTGGCACTCATCGGCTGGGAACACACGGTCGCGATGCTCGCTGCAACCTGGCTGCGGCGCTGCGAGCGTAATGCGGCCCTGCGTTTCGATCGCCCGGCCGGAGAAGACCGCCCGGCGGCGGGCAGAGCGCCGAGGTAACCCTGTAATTGCCGCGGATGCCGGTGTTAGCTAGAAGCATGGGTTGAATCGACGTGCGGCCAGCCGCACAGGCAGGAGATCGACATGACGGAGCAGCTCCAGAAATTCGCGGAACTCTATCGGAAACAGGGGCCTTGGTGCGCCGCCTATGTCGATGCCGGGGCCGGCGGTGTGGAAGGCTCGGAGGCCGCTGAAGTCCGCCCCGGCGATGTCCGTGCGGTGCTGGCGGCCCAGGGCGCGACGCCGGCGGACCTGGAGGCCATGGAGGTTGCGGTGGCTCCTGCCTACGGGTTGCCGGCCCCGATCTCGCGCTATGTCCTGGTTCGGGAGGGAACGGAGGAACTGAACGAGCTCCTGCCCGGTGCGCTGGTGGCCCCGGGGCATGTGTCGGTGGACCTGGTTCCGGACCTGCTGCCCCTGCTCCGGCACCGTCCGGAGGACTTCCCCTACCTTGTGGTCGAAGCCTCGCGGGAGGAGGCCGAGATCCGGCTGGCCTACGTGGGCCGTCCCGGGCCAGCAGCGGTGGAGGGCGTGGAGGGATCCACCGAAGACATCAGCAAGCTCCCCGGCGGCGAAGGCTGGGGGCAGAACAAGCAGCAGCGCCGGAGCGAGGACACCTGGCGGCGGAACGCGGACGACGTCGCCGCGCAGGTCGATCGGATTGTGGACAGCAGCGGTGCCCGGCTGATTGTGCTCGCCGGTGATCTCCGTGCCCGCGGACTGGTGCTGGACCAGCTGGCGGAGGCGCACAAGCCGCTGGTCAGCATGATCGATTCGGAGCCGCGCCCCGAAGACCCGCACCGCCAGGCGTTCGAGGACAAGGTGCAGGAACGCATTGCGCTGCAGTGGGCGGCCGAGCAGGAGCAGATCCTGGACCGCCTGGCCCTGCAGCAGGGCCAGGCCAATCCCGAGTCGGCCACCGGCCTCGGCGACGTGGTGACCGCCCTTCAGCAGGCGCAGGTTGATGTCCTGATCCTGAACGACAGTGCGCTCGCGGACCGGCAGCTGCTGGCCCTGGGCGCCGAGCCGTGGGTGGCGACCGCGGAGGAACAGGCCCTCGGCGCGGAAGTGCTTGGCCAGGTGCCGGCGTCGGCGGCGCTGCTGCGGGCGGCGTCGCTGACGGACGGGACCCTTTTGCTGGTGCCCGACGGCGTGCTGCCGGACGGGGGCGATGTCGCCGCGCTGCTGCGCTGGCCTACCGGCCCCGAGGTGCCCGGGGACAACGCGACCTAGGGTCCATCCAACGCGAGGGGTTCACCGCGTCCCGGGGGATCGGGCGGGGTGGTCAGGAACGGCGCGCCTGGACCACGACGTCGCGCAGGGTGACCGGGCTGCCGTCCGGGGCGGTGAGCGTGCGCGGGTGCTCCTCTGCAACCGTGACGGTCCAGTCCGCCGGGTCCAGCAGTGCCCGTATGGAATCAGCCGTGACCACTGTTTCCTCCGGAGGGTGATGGCCGTGCGCCGTGGCGGCCTCGGCGTCGTGCGCGTGCCCCACCACCAGCAGCGTGCCGCCCGGGGCCACCCACGCGGCCACGCGGGAGTAGAACGCCAGCTGCGGCATGGCCGGGTGGGCGTAGTTGGTGGTGACCAGGTCGAAAAGCTGTTGCTGTTCAGGCTCCCACGTGGTCAGGTCCGCCTCGACCCAGGACACGCTGCCGGAGAGCGGCCGGGCTTCGGCACGGCGGGCCGCCGCGGCGAGGGCCGAGGGTGAGACGTCCGCGCCCACCACATCCCAGCCGCGGGCTGCCAGTTCCACGGCTTCGGCGCCGGTGCCGCAGCCGGCGTCGAGCGCGGTGCCCGCCGGGAGCTCGGCCGCGATGCGTGCCACGTAGGGGTTGGCGGGAGGTGCGGCGGTCGCGGCCGGATCCGTGTCCGGGGCGTCCTGCCAGTGCTGCTCCCAGTAGTCCTTGCCGAAGTCTTGTGTCATGTTTTCAGCCTAGTGCGCGGGCTGGCCGGAAGGCACGGGACCGAATAGGCCCGCTTTGGGAGATCCCTGCCGGTTTGGGAAATCCCTGCCGGTGCGCAGCGGAGGGACTTCCCAAACCGGTAGCAGAACAATCCGGCACGGCTCGGAAATACATGGGGCCGGTACCTGACGCAAGGGTGAATGCGATTTCCCAATAACGGTGTGAAGATGCCGTCTTCTCCTGTAGGCAGGACGAGCATCGATGATCCGGACCATCATTCTTGGGGGATGACATGAACCACGCAGCGCAATCGAACACCTTGCCCGGAGGAACCGCCGCCTCTGCCGTGCCCCGGCAAAGCAGTCCGACCATCCTGTGGTCCATGTTGAACATCGAGCCGGAGCGCCCGGACGTGGGCGATGAAATAGTCCGCCATATGGTGGCCCCGCTGTGTGCCCAGGTGCGGGGCTGGGAGGGGTCCCGGTTCGGGTTCTCCCGCAGCGTGGAATCGGCCTATCCGGTAGTGCACCTGCATCTGCGTGCCACGGAGGGGGTCATTGAACGCGTCTGGACGTTTGCGAACGCTCTGGCCAACGAACGCGCTGCCAGACTGGGTGCCGTAAGGATCTCCCGGTCCCCGGACATCCTGTATCCGCCCCGGCCCGGGGAACCGCTGCCGGAATTGATGGAAGCGACGTTTGCCCGGTTCGGCGGTTCGGCGGGCCTGAAGCTGGCGGTCGAGATTTCCGAACTTTCCTCTGACCTTGCCCTCTGGGCGGTCAACCGCTTTCCCAACCCTCCCATGCGCTCCATGCTGGCTGCCCTGCTGCTCTTCGATACGGCGCACGCGATGATGCGCGGACCCCGGTCCTCCGTGTGGCCGGACCGCAGGACCACCAGCTGGGATTACTACTGGAACTCCCACCTGCACGCCTGCACGGGGTCTTTCGGCTCGCACTCGGAGCAGGCGCGCCGGGCCATGCTGGCCCGGATGGCGCCCCGGATCATGCCCGCGCACCGGATGATGACGGCCCTGGCCGCGGAGCCAATGGTGGATGCCTGGCGGAAGCGCTGGTCACGGGCCATAGATCTGTACCTGTACCGGGCGGATAAGCAACGCATCAGCCGCAGTGCGCAGCAACTTGCCATGGGCGCCAGCCGGCTCGCCCTCAACCGGATGGGTTTCCCGCTTCGGGAGGAGGGAACCCTGGGCCTCTACGCACGTGCGTGGAGCAAGGAGATTGAAGCCCAGTACTCCGGCGGGGAGGTCCGGCCGGGCAGGAAGTGACGCGCCGCGGCCACGGATGGCGGGACAGGTCAGATACCGCTGAAGACCGGGAACACGCTGGATCGGCCGTAGCCGCTGATCCGCAGCCGCCAGAGCGTATCCATGTCCTCGTCGGAGATGGCGAAATCGACCTGCGCGTTTTCCCGCATGTGCTCCGGATTCGCCGTCTTGGGCAACGGAACGGTGCCCAGCTGCAGTGCGTAGCGGATGCACAGCTGCGGAACGCTCACCGAGTAGAGCCGGGCCATCTCGAGCAGGTCCGGGTCCTCCAGCATTTCGCCGTGCGCAATGGGGGAGTAGGCCTCAATGAGGATTCCCTCTCCGGCGCAGTAGGAGAGGAGGTCATCGGGGGTGTTGCCGATGTGGAAGAGCACCTGGTTCACCTGCGGGGCCACCGTGGAGACCGAGATGATGTTCTCCAGGTCGGACTGTTCAAAGTTGGAGACGCCGATGGAGCGCAGCTTGCCGGCCTGCTGGGCCTCCTCGAGGGCCCGCCAGGCCTGCCGGTTGCCCTCGGCGTAGGTGCCGCCGCGCCAGTCGTTCCAAGGTTGGGGGCTGTGGATGAGCATCAGGTCCAGGTAATCCAGGCCCATTGTCGCCAGGGAGCCGTCAATGGCGGCCACGGCGCCGTCGTAGTCCTTGATCTCGGCGGCCAGCTTGCTGGAGACAAACAGCTCCCCGCGCGGCACGCCGCTGGTGCGCACCCCTTCACCCACGCCGTGCTCATTGCCGTAGGCCTGTGCAGTGTCGATATTGCGGTAGCCGATGTCGACGGCGTCCCGGACAGCCTGTGCGGCGATGGCTTCGTCGATGAACCAGGTGCCCAGCCCGAGCTTGGGAATGGATTGCCCGTTGGCCAGAGTGTAGGTCTCTTGCAGGATCATGGGACTGCTCCTAGGAGTCGGCGGAACGGCGATCCCCCACAGCCCATGCTCCCGCAGTGCGTGCGCCAGCGGAATGCCCGGCGGAGGATCGCCGGTTGCCCCTGACTCAGCGCCGGTGTGCCCCGGCGGTCTACGCGCGCCATTCCCGTGACGGCCCGGAGGTCTTCCACCCGCCGCGGTGTGTCATGGACGGTTCAACCGGTTCCGGTGCCCGCCGCACAACAATAAGGGCGGTGGCGATGGGCCCCAGCAGCAGCGACAGAAGGAACCACGCTGCCCGCGACCGGTTCTTTTGCTCAGCCAAACCGGCGTTAATCAGGGCGAGGGTGAAGCAGAACCAGCCCATGTTCACGTAGTTATCCAGAGGAACACCCAACCACAGTCGGGCGGAACTGCGATTAACCGGTCCCTGAGAGCTCCCGGCGCCGGCGGCATGAGGTCCTGGCCCTTGCTACGGCGTCGGACACGCTTACCGGATGGGCGCACCGTCTGAATCGACCGGGAAGCTTTCAATGACTTGGCCGGTTGCGGTGTCGATGATGACCACCGACTGCTTGGGCCAGGCAGGGTCCGGCACCACGGTGTAGTCGACGGCGGCGGGGTCCACCGCGGCTGCCTGCCCGCTTGCATCCCGGGCGGAGGCATCCACAACGGTGCCGGTGTCCGTGCGGACCGCAACGGTTTCATCCGGCAGCCCGCTGGTGTCACCTGACCCCGGTGTTGCGTTCCACCAGCCTTCATAGCCGCCGGTGACGGGCGCGTCCGTGGGAGCCGACGCCGCGGCCGGTTCGGTATCGGTGCCGCAGCCGCTCACCAGAAGCATCCCGGCTATGAGCACTGCCGCTGTTGCTGGTCCGTGTGTCTTCATTGGTTCCCCCGGGTTGCTGGCGCTGCCATATTGGCTCTGTCGCGGCCGAGCCTAGCAAACAGTCCATCCGCTGCGGCGCCGGGCCGAGTCTCCGACGCCGTCACCGTCCGGTTCGCCCAGGCATTTTCCTGCATCCGCTTCAACGCGGTGTGGTGAGACCGCCAAACCCCGGACCTTACCGATCGGAATCAGACACACACGAGCCGACGGTGCGGTCCGGCCGGAAGCTCGGCACGGATGTCGTCGTTGACGCTTACCCGCCCGCCTGCCAGCACAACGCCCATGATCCCCGTCTTGCGCACCACGTTCCCGGCACTGTCGCGGGACACCACGGCCTTGAGCAGGCCGGTCCGGAAGCGGTCGATCTGCCGGCAGGGACTCCGCAGGCCGGTGACCTGAACGACGGCGTCGGGCCCGATCCGCAGGCGTGTTCCCTCCGGCAGGTTCAGGAGATCGATGCCGTGGGTGGTGATGTTTTCTCCCAGGTCGCCGGGGTGCACCTCGAACCCTTCCTGGGCGAGTTCATTGAACAGTTCGGCATGGATCAGGTGGACCTGCCGCAGGTTGGGCTCCGTCGGATGGAACCGCTTTCGGTACACATGCTGCACCGTGGTGCCGGAGTGTGCGTCTCCGTCCACACCGAGCCCTTCCACCAGCAGCACCGAGTCCACCCGCTCCTTGCTGAAGTGATGCTTGCTGCTGCGGCTGACCGAGAGCACTCTAGACGTCATTTAACGGATCATTCCATGGTTCCGGGTGGCCTCGCCGGTATTTCTCTGCAGGCGTGGTGGGCCGCAACTCTCCTTGGCCGATCACCACCACGTGTTTGCCGGGTGTCTTTCCGCTTTCCGATCCGCCGGCCGTCAGACAGCGCGCATCATTCCCGCAGGTGCGCCCGCAGGTAGCGTCCGGTGGAGCTGGCCGGGTCGGCGGCGACCTCCTCCGGGGTGCCGGCGGCGACAATCCGGCCGCCGGCCACGCCGCCGCCGGGACCCAGGTCAATCACGTAATCAGCGTTGGTGATCAGGTCCAGGTCGTGTTCGATCACCACAATCGTTGCGCCCTTAGCCAGCAGCCGGTCCAGCACTCCGATCAGGACCCGGGTGTCCAGCGGATGCAGGCCCACGGACGGTTCGTCCAGGACAAACAGCGTGCCGGACTGGTCCTTCCCCAGTTCACCGGCGAGTTTCAGCCGCTGCGCCTCCCCACCGGACAGGGCCGGGGTGTCCTCGCCCAGGGTCAGGTAGCCCAAGCCCAGGTCGATGAGGATCTGCAGTTTCCGCCGGATCCTCGGCCGCTTCTCCAGCGCCGCCCGCGCCTCCCGGACCGTGAGTGCGAGCAGGGCCGGCAAGGACAGTTCTCCGCGTCCGGTGTCCAGCAGGACTGCATCAGCGGCGGGGGCGTAGCGCGAACCGTTGCAGCCGGGGCAGGGGATGTCGACGTCGGGCAGGAACTGGACGTCCAGGACCACCTGGCCGGTGCCCTCGCAGCGCGGGCAGCGCAGGGATCCGGTGTTGTAGGAGAAGTCCCCGGCCTTCAGGCCGCGTTCCCGCGCGGCGTCGGTGGCGGCGTAGGCGCGGCGGAGGTCGTTCAGGATCCCGGAGTAGGTGGCCACGGTGGAGCGGATGTTCACCCCGATGGGGGTTGCATCAACCACGTCCACGCGGGTGATGCCGGCCGGATCGATGGAGCGGACATGCTCGGGCAGTGCCGCGGCATGTTCCGCGGCGGCGAGGGCCGGAACCAGGCTGTCCAGGACCAGGGTGGTTTTCCCGGAACCGGAGACCCCGGTGACCGCCGTGAGACGGTTCCTGGGGACGGCGACGTCGAGGGCGGAGACGGTGTGCAGCGGGGATGTGGCGAGCCGGAGGGTTCCCTGGTTGTACATGTCCGCGGCGGCGGCGCGCTCGCGCACCACCGCGCCAGTTCCGCCGCGCAGGAACGGGCCGATGAGCGACGCCGGGTTGGCCTCGATGTCCCGCAGGGTGCCGGCCGCGATGAGTTCCCCGCCCTCGGCGCCGGAGCCGGGACCGAGTTCGATCAGCCAGTCCGCCTCGCGCAGCACCTGCACGTCGTGATCCACCAGCACTACCGAGTTGCCGCCGTCGAGCAGGTCACGCATGACGCCGATGAGTCCTTCCACGTTCACCGGGTGCAGGCCGATGGACGGCTCGTCCAGGACGTAGAGGACCCCGGTGGTTTCGTTGCGCACCGCGCGGGCGAGCTGGACCCGCTGGCGCTCGCCGGTGGACAGGGTGGCCCCGGCGCGGTCCAGGCCGAGGTAGCCCAGGCCGAGCTGGACCAGGCGGCGGGCCATCTCCTGAAACTGGGAAATGATTATCCGCGCCATGGAGTGCATGTCCGCCGGCAGGGTGCCAACGACGCCGGGTGCCCAGGCGAGTGCTTCGTCCAGGGTTTTGGCGGTGGCTTCGGCCAGGCTGATGCCGGCCACCTGGGTGCCGAGGGCCGCGGGGGAGAGTCGGGTGCCGTGGCAGGCGGGGCAGGTGCGGGCCGTGACGAAGCGGTTGATGCGGGCCAGGCCCTTCTCGCTGGTGGCGTTGTTCATGGCCTCCCGGACGGCCACCCGGGCGTTGCGGTAGGTCCAGTTCAGCTCGAACAGCTTGCCGTTTTTCGACGGGATGCTCAGGTGCCGTTTTTCCTCGGGCCCGTCCATCACGATCTGCCGTTCGCGCTCGGTCAGGTCGGCGTAGGGCACGTCGGTGCGCACGCCGAAGTCCGCCACGACCTGCGGCATCACGGTCAGGCCGAACATGTTCCACGGGGCCACCGCGCCCTCGTTGATGGACCGAGACGGATCCGGGACCAGGGCGGCGTCGTTAATCTCGCGGACCGTGCCGGTGCCCTCGCACACCGGGCACGCGCCGTCGGAGTTGAAGGCCAGCGACTCCGCGCCGGGCGGCCGGAACACCGCCCCGCAGACCGGGCAGACCAGTGGCTTGTCCGCCGCGACGTCGATGGCGGGGTCCAGCCGGTGCCCGTTGGGGCACAGGTGAGAGCCGAGCCGGGAGAACATTACGCGCAGCACGTTGAGCAGTTCCGTGGAGGTGCCGAAGGTGGAGCGCACTCCGGGCACGCCGGGCCGCTGGTGCAGGGCCAGTGCCGCGGGCACGTGCCGGACCGAGTCTACGGACGCGCGGGCGGCGTGTGACATCCGCCGGCGGGTGTAGGTGGACAGCGCCTCGATGTACCGCCGCGAGCCTTCCGCGTACAGCACGCCCATGGCCAGCGAGGATTTCCCGGACCCGGAGACACCGGCGACGGCGACCAGCCGGTCCAGGGGAACGTCGACGTCCACGTCCCGAAGGTTGTGTACCCGGGCGCCGCGGATCTGAACGGCCGACGACGGTGGGGCTGCTGGGCGGGCGGGAGGAGTCTCTGCCATGGGTCCAAACTACTGCGCGGGGCGGGCTAGTAGCAGGCATGGCTGGACTGGACGCGCGCGGGTCATGGAGTTACGATTCAAAAACGTCAAAACGAAAAAAACGCAAAGAACGAAAATCCCATCACGAAAGCCCGAATCAGAGAAGCGAGACCGGAATGAGCGCGAACGCCGCAGCCAAGGAGACCTTCTTTGCTCCTGAGGCCCCCGAAGCTGGAAAGATATACAACTTCATCGAGGCCCACGCACAGAAGAACGGGGCCAAGCCTAAACCGCAGTTCTTCCTGTCAGGTACTGGTGAGAGCGATCAGGTTGAGCTCCCGTATGAAATCTACGAGGTTCTAGTCAAGGCCGTGGATGCGATGCGCAAGGGGCAAGCTGTAACGCTCACGCCTCGATCGATGACGCTGACAACCCAGCAGGCGGCCGAGCTTCTCGGCGTTACTCGTCCGACTCTCGTCCGCCTCCTCGACGCCGGAAAGATCCCGTATGAAAAGCCGGGTACGCACCGACGCGTCAAGCTTGAAGATGTCCTGGCCTTTAAGGAAGTCCGGAAGGCGGAGCAGTACGCCGCTCTCGATTCCCTGGGTGACATTGAAGATGAAAGCCCGTCCAGCGTCGTCGAGGACATGAAAGAAGCAAAGAAAGAAGCGGCACGCCGCCGCCGGCGCGCTTCCAAATAGGGCCAGAATACGGGGTATGTTTACCGCACTCCTGGACAGCTGCGTGCTGTGGCCAAGCACGCTGAGAGACTTCTTATTATCGCTGGCTTTCGAGGGGTCCTACCGGTTCATTTTCAGCGAGGCGATTCTCGCTGAGGTGGAGGTCAACGAAGAACGGAAGCGCATCAAGCGAGGCGACAGCCAGGAGGATGCGGAAGCCAAAGCCCGCCATCTGGCAGAGCAAATGCGTACACACTTCGCTGATTCGATCGTGACGGATTGGGAAGGGCTGGAGGGGACCTTTGGGCTGCCGGACCCCGACGACGAGCACGTGTTGGCGGCTGCGATAGTCGGAGGTGCAGGAAGTATCGTCACCGACAACCTTCGTGATTTCCCGTCCGAAAAGGTGCCTGACGGTATCCAGATCACTGGCGTTCAGGATTTCGCTTACGAAACCGTTTCGGTTCGCCCGGAGCTTGGACTGGCGGCGGTCCGTGCAATGGCTGAGCGCTCGGGACGAAAAGGGGCCAAGCAGACGCCGGAGGACATTCTTGACGAACTGGCAAAGACATACTCCTTGGATGCAACGACCGACCTGCTTAGAGGCTTCCTTTAGAAACCATCCCGCCAAGGAACGGCAGGCCCCCCCGCATGGTTTTCCAGGTTCCGGGATTTGTCACTGCAGCCTGCCAGAATGGCCAGATGTCATCTTCCCGAGGTTTGAACGATCCACGTCTGATCCGTGAAATCCAGCGCAGGCCGGACGCGGATGTGCCGACGTCCGGCTGGCCCGTTACAGTTCCGGCCGTGGCTGCGGTCCTGGAATCCGGATTGGAACTTCCACCCGGAGTGACCTTTTTGGTAGGCGAGAACGGCAGCGGCAAATCCACGCTGGTGGAGGCAGTCGCGGCAGCCTACGGCTTGGGGCCGGAGGGCGGAACGGTGCATTCGGCCCACAGCACGCACCAAACGGAATCCCCGCTGAGCAGCTGGATCAGCCTGGTCCGGCAGCCGGGCGCCCCGAAATGGGGCTTCTTCCTGCGGGCGGAAACGATGCACGGGTACTACACCTTCCAGGATCAGGCCGGCGGCGGGAACTTCCATGCCATGAGCCACGGAGAGTCCTTTATGGCCCTTACGGATACCTACCTCAACACTCGCGGGTTTTACTGCCTCGACGAGCCCGAAGCCGCACTGTCCTTCAGCGCCACCCTTGCCCTCATCGGCGTGCTCAGCGATCTCGCAGCGAACGGATCGCAGATTCTGTGTGCCACGCATTCCCCCGTGCTGGCCTCGCTTCCCGGGGCCACCATCTATGAGACAGGCGCCCACGGGATAGCCCGCCGCGAGTGGGATGACCTGGACCTGGTGACGAACTGGAGGTCCTACCTGAACGAGCCGGGCCGTTACCTGCGGCATATCCTCGCACCGTGATGCCCAAACCGGCGGCCGCACGCGGCGGCCCTCCTCCGGCAGCTAGCCCCTGCCTTCATCGCGTCAGCGTGGCGTCGAGAGCGCGGTAGCGGTGCCGGTCAGGTGCCGGGTGAGCAAGTCGGCTGCCTTCTCGGCCTCCCGCGCCAGTGCTGCCCCTTCGAGGCGCGGTGATCGCCGGCTCCGTCGCGGTGCGGTGCGATTGCGGCTGACCAGCGCCGGGCGAGCTCAGTGGCGGTCCACATGCGTTCGAAGGTTTCCATCAGCACCTCGTTGCCGCAGGCGTCCAGCAGTGTGCGGTGGAAATCATGGTGCGCCGTCGCCCAGGCATCCGAGAAATGCGCATCGCCGTCGTGCTCATACGGAGGCGTGCCGGAGAGCCGGTGATGGGCCGCCCGTACCCGCGCCTCCCACTCCAGATCGCCTCGCTCGATCGACATACGCAGCATCGTGGGTTCGAAGATCGCCCTGGCCTGCGCCAGTTGCTGCCAGCGGTCATCGCCGACCGTGGGGACGGCGAAACCGCGGTTCGGCAGCCGCTCGGCCAGACCCTCGCCCACCAGCCGCAACAGCGTCTCCCGCGCGACGGCGAGGCTCACGCCGTGCTGGTCGGCCAACACCTGGGGGCGGAGTGGCTGCCCAGGCCGGACGGCTCCGTGCAGCACCGCTGCCCGTAGGAGCGAGTAGACGCGTTCGGAGGGCGCTTGGCGCCCGGGGAAGCGACAGCCCGGTCCTCCTCGAGCAGCATGATCGCGCCGTCGCGGTCGGTTTCCAGCAGGCCCTGTAGGACAACCACCGGGGCAGCCAGAGCCGTGCGACAGCGGCTATTGAGCCTGGCCGGAATTAGAGATGGCGATCGTTGGGCTGCGTCGGGCTGGTGCGCAGGTGCGCGCGTTCTCCCTGTTTGCCGATGAGGGTGAGGAATTCGACGGGTCCTGAGCTGGTGGCACCGAACCAGTGAGGGGTGCGGGTGTCGAACTCTGCGGCTTCGCCGGGTTTGAGGATCAGATCATGCTCACCAAGGACGAGTCGCAGATTGCCGTTCAGAACGAACGCCCAGTCATAGCCTTCGTGGGTGCGCAGGTCGGGCTTGGCATCGTCGCGTCCCCTGGGGAGGATGAACTTGTAGGCTTGGATGCCTCCGGCCCGGCGGCTGAGGGGGAGGACGGTCCGGCCGCCATCGGCGCGTATCGGGCGCAGGTTGACGCGCGGGTCACCGGTCGGTGGTGCGTCGACGAGTTCATCCAGGGTGGCACCGTAAGCGCGCGCCAGCGGTAACAGTTGTTCGAGCGTGGGGCGCCGAAGCCCGGCCTCGAGCCTGGACAGTGTGCTGGTCGAGATCCCGGTCTCCTCGGAGAGGTCGTTCAAGGTGATGTCCCGGCGTTGCCGCAACTGCTTCAGCCGTGGCCCTACGGCATCCAGAGTGCGGTCCATCGACTCGTCCATATCCGGATTTTGCCATTCGGCAATAAAGGTTGCAAGGCTATTTGTTGTGAGTCATTCTCAACAAATGCTGTTGCGGACCGGCAGCAGCGGACCTGTCGAGAGGACAAGCAATGGCAGAGTATTCGGATTATCTTCGCGACGTGGTGGTTGTTGGTGGCGGCGCTGCCGGCCTGAGCGCTGCCCTGACGCTGGCCCGGGCGCGCCGGCCGGTGACGGTCGTGGACGCGGGCCAACCGAGGAACGCTCCCGCCCACGGGGTGCACGGGTTGCTCGGCCTCGAGGGGTTGAGCCCGTTGGAGTTGTTGGTCCGCGGCCGTCAGGAGGTCCGCAGATACGGCGGTGAGATCCTGGACGACGAGGTGGTTGACGTGTCCAGCGCGTCTTATGGCTTCTCAGTCGTGCTCCGCGGCGGTGCGGTCCTTCGCGCGCAGCGGCTGCTGATCGCTACGGGTCTGGTGGACGAGTTGCCGGACATCCCCGGGGTTCGCGAGCAGTGGGGTCGTGGTGTCCTGCACTGCCCCTACTGTCACGGCTGGGAGGTCCGTGATCGCAGGATCGGAGTGTTGGGCACCAACCCGATGGCTCTGCACAAGGCCATCCTGTTCAGCCAGTGGAGTTCCGACGTCGTGTTCTTCGCCCACGACCTCCAGCTCGAGGCGCAGGAGCGCGCCAAGCTGGAGGCGCTCGGCGTCGCCATCGTCGCGGGCCGGATTTCGCGACTGGAGATCGAGGACGACCACGTGAGCGGTGTGCGATTAGGTGAGACGGTCGTAGCGGTCGACGCGGTGGTGGTCTCGACGCCGATGGTCGCCCGCACCGAGCTGTTCGCCGGGATCGGCATCGTACCGACGGCCCATCCGGTTGGTGCGTTCATCGAAGCCGATGCGTCCGGCGCCACCTCGGTGCCCGGCGTGTGGGCCGCTGGCAACTCCTCCAACATCGGCGCCCAGGTGGGGGCCGCTGCCGCGGCTGGGGCCCTGGCAGCGCAAGGTATCAACACCGATCTCATTATGAAGGACCTCGATCGAGCCGTGGCAGCAGCCGCCTCAAGTAGTGAAGGAACCCCCGCAATGGAGCACACGTTCGATCACGAGTACTGGGATCGGATCTGGCAGGGCGACCGAGTCACGGCCATGGGAACCAGCCAGGTCAACCCGCATCTAATACGGGAAATCGCTGATCTGGCACCGGGGACCGCACTCGACGCGGGATGTGGTGCCGGAGCCGAAGCGATATGGCTTGCCACGCACGGCTGGAAAGTCACCGGCGCCGACATCGCCGCCGCGGCACTCGACTTCGCAGCCGGGCGCGCGACGGACACCGGCGTCGCTGATCAGGTGCAGTGGGTCCAGGCAGACCTGTCCATCTGGGAGCCGGACGCACAGTACGACCTGGTAACCACGCAGTACGCCCACCCGGCCATGCCGCAACTTGATTTCTACGACCGCACCGCCTCCTGGGTCGCCCCCGGAGGCACCCTCCTCATCGTTGGTCACCTCGACCACGAGGCCAGTGGGGACGACCACCAGCACGGGACTGATCATGGGCGGAGGCGCGGCAGCCACTTCGATGGACCGCCCGCTTCGAGTTCGACAAGTGCGGCCAACATCACCGCACGTCTCGATCCCGGCGACTGGGAGGTCGTGACCGCTGAGGAATCAAGCCGAACCATGTCCGGTCCCGAAGGACGCGAGACCACCGTTCACGACGTCGTCGTCAGAGCCACTCGACGCAGCTGACCCCAGCCGTCCGTTCACACCCTTGGAAACCGTCCCCGCTAAAGAAACGGCAGGCCTCCCGCATTCCGCGGGAGGCCTGCCGTCGTCGATCGTGTTCGGTTAGGAAACCGGTGCCAGCAGGGGGTAGTCCGTGTAGCCGGCGGCGCCGTCGGTGTAGACGGTGGCCTGGTCGATCTCGTTCAGCGGGTGGTCCTCCTGCCAGCGGCGGGCCAGGTCCGGGTTGGCGATGACCGGGCGGCCGACGACGACGGCGTCGGCCAGACCTCTTCGAGCAGCATGATCGCGTCCTCACGGCTGGTGACCGTGCCGAAGCCGGTGTTCAGCAGCTCCGGGCCTGGCGTTCCTGTGGGAGGACCTTGGCAGCATGGGCGCGTCCGCCTAGGGAAACCGGTGTGCCGTGTACGGATAAGAAACTAGGGAGACCGGGTGCCGCGCGCACCGCTTGTTCCCAACACTCCATAGTGGCTCTGTGTACGCAGAAAAGGAAGACCGGACGCAATGGGGTGAAGATTCTCGAGAGCCCGTATGGACATTCACATTTTGGCAACACAGTGTTGGCAACACACCCGAAGCCAAGACCATCATTTATGGGGATGATATGAGCCGCGTAATGCAATCGAACACCGTTCATCGAGGACTAGCTACCCGCCCTGTGAACCAGCACCCCAGCACAACCCTGTGGTCCATCCTGACTATTGAGCCGGAGCGTAAGGATGCCGGCGACGACATTATCCGCCATGTTGTTGCCCCTTTGTCTTCACAACTGCGGGCCGGGGAGGGGAACCGGTTTCGGTTGTCACGCAGCCTGGAATCCGACCGTCCGGCCGTGCTCCTGCATTTGCTTGCCACCGACGACGTCGCTAAGCGCCTATGGAAGTTTACGCAGGCGCTGACCGACGAAAACGTTGCCACTCTGGGTACCGTGAAGATCTCCCACTCGCCGGGGCTCGTTTATCCGCCGCTGCCGGGCGAACCGGTACCTGAGGCGGTGGAATCAGCACTTGCACGGTTCGGTGGGCTAAAGGGCTTGGAACTGGTAACTGGGATTGGCGAGGTTTCCATGGATCTGGTTTTGTGGGCGGTCAATCGCTTTCCCAGCCTCAACATGCGCTCGATGCTGGCTGCCCTGCTGCTCTTCGACGCCGGTCACGCCATGATGCGGGGCCCCCGGTCCGCTGTCTGGCCGGACCGCAGGACCACCAGCTGGGACTTCTACTGGAACGCGCATCTGCACGCCTGTACAGGTTCCTTTGGCCCGCACGCTGCGCAGGCGCGCAGTGCAATGAAGACCCGGATTGCACCCCGGATTATGCCCGCACATCGGGTGATGGTCGCCCTGGCCTCGGAGCCGGCAGTGGACGTCTGGCGGAAGCGGTGGGCAAGGGCCATGGATGAGTATTTGTACCGGGCAGACAAACAACGCGTCAGCCGCAGTGCGCAGCAACTGGCTATGGAGGCTAGTCATCACGCACTCAACGGGCTGGGCTTCCCGCTCCGCGAGCAGGCGGTCCTTGGCCTCTACGCACGTGCCTGGAGCGAGGAGATTGCGGCGCAGTATTCCGGCGAGGAGCGCTCGGCGCAGCCGTCAAAACGGTAAGAAACGACGGCGCAGGCGATACGATCGCGGCAACACGAAACGACGGCAGGCCTCCCGCATCACACGGAAGACCTGCCGTCGTCGTTCGTTTCGGTTAGGAAACCGGTTCCAGCACCGGGTAGTCCGTGTAGCCGGCGGCACCGTCCGTGTAGACGGTGGCCTGGTTGACCTCGTTCAGCGGGTGGTCCTCCTGCCAGCGGCGGGCCAGGTCCGGGTTGGCGATGACGGGGCGGCCGACGACGACGGCGTCGGCCAGGTCCTCTTCGAGCAGCATGATGGCGTCCTCGCGGCTGGTGACCGTGCCGAAGCCCGTGTTCATCAGCACCGGGCCGCCGAAGCGGTGGCGCAGGTCCTGGATCAGCTCGTCGGCCGGATCCGCGTGAAGGATGCTCAGGTAGGCAGGCTTCAGATCGGCGATGCCGTCCACCAGGGCGGTGTAGGTGGCGGTGACGTCGGCGCGGTCGGTTTCCAGCACGCCCTGGATGTTGTGCTCCGGGGAGATGCGGATGCCGGTGTGCTCGGCGCCGACGGCCTCGGCCACGGCGCGGAAGGCCTCGATGACCAGGCGGGCCCGGTTCTCCGGGGAGCCCCCGTAGTTGTCGGTGCGGGTGTTGGAGACGGGGGAGAGGAATTCCTGCAGCAGGTAGCCGTTGGCACCGTGCAGCTCGACGCCGTCGAACCCTGCCTTCATCGCGTTCTGCGCGGCGGAGACGAAGTCCTGCACGACGCCGGGGAGTTCGGCTTCGGTGAGGGCGTGCGGCACCGGGAAGGGCTGCTTGCCGTCGTAGGTGTGTGCCATGCCTTCGACGGCGATGGCGCTGGGGGCGACGACGGGGCGGCCGCCGTTGATGTTCTCGTGTGCGACGCGTCCGGAATGCATCAGCTGGGCGACGATCCGGCCGCCGGCCTCGTGCACGGCGTCGGTGACGAGCTTCCAGCCGGCGACGTGGTCCTCAGTGACCAGGCCGGGCATCAGGGCATTGCCCTGGCCGGTGAAGGAGGGGTAGATGCCGTCGCTGATGATCAGGCCCATGGAGGCGCGCTGGCGGTAGTGCTCGACCATGATGTCGGTGGGCACGCCGTTGCGGTCGGCGCGGACGCGGGACATCGGTGCCATGACCAGGCGGTTGGGCAGTTCCATGGTGCCGACGGTGAGGGGGGTGAAGAGTTTCAAGTGGTGGGGTCCTTTTGTTGCTTGGCTGAAGGCAGAGGCGTTCTGGGAAAAACTGCTTTATTCAGCTACAACTCCCGGCAGAGACACGGATATTCCACGAGCGCGTAAGGTCACACTCGAACGAGCAACGGTGAACAGTCAGGGGGAAGGCAGGGTGCATTTATTGGGGCCCGTTCAGCTGCGGACGTAGTCGCCGTTGCAGAGAACGTCTGCTCCTCACCGAGACGGAAAAAGGACAGTGTTTTGGCGCGCCGTCGCTGTGAATTGTGTCTGGAGGCGCGGGTGCTTGTGCTGCCAGGCCCGGGCAACCAGGAGGCGGTGCAGGGGAGCCCACCTAGGTGGCCCCGGCCGCACAGCTCGCCCCAGAAGCACCGTTAGAGGCATCAAAAGATGCTGACCGCATAGCTGCTTAGGGGTTGAACGCCATACAGTTGGCGTGCGTGCCCGTGGACCTGCTGCTCTAAGCCGAGCGCTCTCGGCTCGCATGCGTTTCTCACCATCAATCCTCGACCCACACGTACAATTCAGCGACCTGAATGGTTCTGCAGTGTTGGCGTGTTAAGGAGTAGGTCGCTAGTGGGATGCTCCTCCTCGTAGGAACCCTTGCAAGCCGAAGTGGCGACCCACCTCGACGGAAAAGGTCAGACTATCGATCGGATCCGACCCCATTTGATCGAACATCTTGGTCGAAACCGGCATCCGAAGACTCAGTCAAATGAATCATAAAGACGAGCGACACACCATGTCCGAGCACAAGCCACAGTAGACACGGTGCGAATTATGACTAGGCTGGGGGCGAATATCACTTTGTATTGCCTTTGAACACACCGGAACATGGGCTTCATGAACGAGGCCCATAAAGCCTGAGTGTTTCATCGGAAAACATAGACAGCCATGTCCATATGAATAAATCCGGAGACCAAAGAAAATAATGGATCCACTACTTGCAGGACTTTTTAAGCAGTTCGTAGCTGACAACATGCTTGAGAAGATGAAAAAATCAGACGCGTTTGAGCTATTTGTCGCAACATTACTTCTTCCCGATGACTTGTTGGACCAGCGCCAACTCTCAGATTTTTTGCTCGATGAGTCGACAATCGGCATCGACATAGCAACACTTGAAATAAATGGACAACTGATCAATAGCCAGAGTGACATTGACGACGCCTGTGCCAACAGAAATAATCTCGAGGTTATACTCACATTGTTGCAGGTGAAATCATCCTCGAGTATGGAGTCCAGCGAGATACTCAATTTCGGTAATACCGTACAAAAAGTACTTACCAACAACGTGCCGGAGACATATCCAAAATTACGGGAAGTCGCAGCATCACTCTTTAGCATATTTGAGGACCATGCCTCGAAGTTGAAAACCAAGCCCCAGGTTAGATGTGCTTTTGCGTCCACGGCAAGCGATGCCACCTTACTCGACGAGAATGTGGTCGACCGCACCAAAACGGTGAAGGGAGGCATCGAAGAGATTTCATATATTGGAGAAGTTATCTTCGACCTTTACGGTGCTACTCGCCTATATGACGCTTCGTTAGTCAAAAACCATGCAAACGAAACGGATGTGGTGCTTGATAAGTCGATTAATCTGCCGGGAATGCCGGGTATTGACCAAGCTATTCTAGGAGTGATGTCCTTGAATGAGCTGCTTAAGTTGGTCAAACACGAGGATCAGACTCTAAATGAGCGAGTATTCTACCAGAATGTTCGAGGATTCAAGGGCATCGAAAACCAGGTAAATGGACAAATCATGGATACATTGGCGAGTTCAGAGCGGTCGCTTCTCCCCGTTTTGAACAACGGAGTGACGATTGTCGCACGAGAGTACTCCCCCAAACCTGGAGACGCTGTCAGGCTTTCCGGCTATCAAGTCGTAAATGGTTGCCAAACGAGCCATTGTATCTACGAGTCAGAGGATAGCCTCAATGGCCATCTTGATTCCACTTTTATCCCCTTCCGAATTGTAGTCACTTCAGACGAACGTGTGGCGACGAGCATAATTCGGGCAACAAACTCGCAAACTGCGGTAGATAAAAGCGACTTGATAGCGTTGACGAAGTTTCAGAAGAAGCTTGAGGATTTTTACCAGCAGGACATTTATAACGTGGGATTGACATATGAACGACGTTCGGGTCAGTTCTATTATCGTGACGTTACACGAACTCGAATTGTAACGATTACTGAGCAGATGCGCTCGTTTGCTGCGATGTTCCTGGATAACCCACATGCGGCTGCTAGGTACCCCAAAGCGCTTTATGACGATGTTGGAAAAATGATTTTCGATGATGGCCATAAATTGTCGCCGTATATTGCTTCTGCATTTGCAGCATACCGACTAGAAACGGCTTTCCGGTCGTCTCTTGAAACTTCATTCAAGCCGCTCAGGTATCACATTCTGATGGCTTATAAGTATGTGACCTTAAAAGGGAAAGGTGCGCAACTCAACAGCGCCGCCATTGATAAGCAAAGCAAGCTTATGATTGAGGAACTTTCGAAGACCGATTACGTACTAAAATTCCGCGAAATAGCTAACGTAATATTGGGGTCAGTCGATGGAAAAATTCCCTCGCCGGATCGTCTGAAACGTCAACCTCTAACGAATGAGATCATCGGGGATTTGATGCAGTCGTTCCAAGCAGGTTAGGAGCCTTCTGGATTGGGCGGGAGTCGGGTGAAGCGACTTTTGGAGTTTTTCGGCTTGCCGGGCTCCTGCTCGTCTAGGTGAAGTCTCAGGGATAAGCCGCTTTTAAAACGTGTGGTGCGTCCCTTGACGTGACCCCCACCACATGTAACCCTGATCATATACGATTTCGTACTTGATCCAGGAGAGACATGGGCAACGACGCCACCACGGACACGCTCAAGCAGGCCGGCAAGGTCATTGCCGTCCACATCAACTACCCCTCGAGGGCAGCAGAACGCGGACGCACCCCGGAACAGCCCTCCTACTTCCTCAAGCCCAGCTCCTCCCTGGCCCTGACCGGCGGCAGCGTGGAACGCCCCGCGGGCTGCGAACTGCTCGGCTTCGAAGGCGAAATTGCCCTGGTCATCGGCAAGACCGCCCGCCGCGTGAGCGTCGAGGACGCGTGGAGCTACGTCGGGGGAGTGACCGCCAGCAATGACCTGGGCGTCTACGACCTGCGCTGGGCAGACAAGGGCTCCAACCTCCGTTCCAAGGGCGGCGACGGCTTCACCCCCGTGGGCCCCGCCATCCTCAACGCGGCCGACGTCTACCCCGCCAACCTGCGCATCCGCACCTGGGTCAACGGCGAACTCGCCCAGGACGACACCACCGCAGACCTGCTCTTCCCCTTCGCCCAGCTGGTGGCAGACCTCTCCCAGCTGCTCACCCTGGAACCGGGCGACCTGATCCTCACCGGCACCCCAGCCGGGGCCTCCGTGGCCGTTCCCGGTGACCGCCTCGAAGTCGAAGTGGACGTTCCCGGCACCGACCTCACCACGGGCCGCCTGGCCACCACCGTCACCGACGGCACCACCCCGCTGGCAGCCTTCGGCGCACAGCCGAAGATCGACGACACGCAGCGCGAAGAAGCCTGGGGCTCCGCCGAAAAGGCCGGACTCGCCCCCAAGCAAAAGACCCTCACCCCGGAACTCAAGGCCAAGCTGGAATCCGTCGCCACCGCCACCCTCTCCTCGCAGATGCGCGCCCGCGGCCTGAACAACGTCTCCATCGACGGCCTCACCGGCACCCGCACCGGCCGCAAGGTGGTGGGCACCGCCCGCACCCTGCGCTACGTGCCCAACCGCGAGGACCTCTTCAAGTCCCACGGCGGCGGCTACAACGCGCAGAAACGCGCCATCGACTCCGTGGGCGAAGGCGAAATCCTGGTCATGGAAGCCCGCGGCGAAAAGGGCACCGGCACCCTGGGCGACATCCTCGCCCTGCGCGCCAAGCACAACGGTGCAGCCGCCATCATCACCGACGGCGGCGTCCGTGACTACTCCACGGTCGCCGGCATCGACCTGCCCGTCTACTGCGCCAACCCGCACCCCGCCGTCCTCGGCCGCAAGCACGTCCCCTGGGACACCGACCTCACCATTGCCTGCGGCGGCGCCACCGTGCAGCCCGGCGACATCATCGTGGCCGACGACGACGGCATCCTGGTCATCCCGCCGGCCATCGCCGAGGAGCTGGTGGAGGCCAGCATCAAGCAGGAACACCAGGAAGAGTTCATCGCCGAAATGGTCAAGGCCGGCCACGGCGTGGACGGGCTGTACCCGATGAACGCCGCCTGGAAGGAAAAGTACGAGGCCTGGGCAGCAGAGCAGGCATGAGCGGGACAAGCACCGCCGCCGGCTCCAAATCGGAGCAGGCCTACACCCAGCTGAAGGAGCGCATCCTCGGCGGCGAAATGAGCCCGGGCTACCGCCTGGTGCTCAGCAGCATCGCCACCGAGATGGGCTTCAGCGTGGTCCCGGTGCGGGAAGCAATCCGGCGGCTCGAAGCCGAAGGGCTGGTCCACTTTGTCCGCAACGTGGGCGCCACCGTGGCCGGCATCGACCCGGACCTGTACCTGCACACCATGCAGACCCTCAGCATCATCGAGGGCGCGGCCACCGCGCTGGCGGCCCCGGGCATCAGCGCCGGGGAACTGCAGCAGGCCCGCGCCCTCAACGAGGAAATGCGCGAGGTCCTGGAGAACTTCGACCCGGTCCGCTTCACGCAGCTGAACACCGAGTTCCACGCCCTGCTCTACGCCCGCTGCCCCAATCCGCACATCCTGGACCTGGTCCACCGCGGCTGGAACCGGCTGGGCCGCATGCGTTCCTCCACCTTCCGCTACGTGCCGCAACGCTCGCACCAGTCGGTACAGGAACACGACGCGCTGCTGGACCTGATCGACGCCGGTGCCCCGGCCGCCGACGTCGAGCACGCCGCCCGCGCGCACCGCACCAACACGCTCAACGCCTTCCTGGCGCAGAACCACCAGCCGCCCTCCCCGATCTAACCGAACCCCGCCTCCCGAACCCCAAGACCTCCCGAAACACCAGAAAGAGGAACCATGAGCACGCACTTTGTCCCGGAAAACCTGCCCAACCACATCCAGCACTTCATCAACGGCAAGTTTGTGGACTCGATCAACGGCGCCACCTTCGAGGTGCTGGATCCGGTGACCAACAAGACCTACGCCACCGCCGCCGCCGGGCAGAAGGAAGACATCGACGCCGCTGTCGCCGCCGCACGCGAAGCCTTCGTCAACGGCCCGTGGCCCAAGATGAAGCCGCGCGAACGCGCCCGCGTGCTCAACAAGATCGCCGACGCCGTCGAAGCCCAGGAGTCCCGCCTGGCCGAAATGGAAACCTTCGACACCGGCCTGCCCATCACCCAGGCCAAGGGCCAGGCCCTGCGCGCCGCGGAGAACTTCCGCTTCTTCGCGGACCTGATCGTCGCCCAGTTCGATGACGCCATGAAGGTCCCCGGCTCGCAGATCAACTACGTGAACCGCAAGCCCATCGGCGTCGCCGGGCTCATCACCCCGTGGAACACCCCGTTTATGCTCGAGTCCTGGAAGCTCGCCCCGGCCCTGGCCACCGGCAACACCGTGGTGCTCAAACCGGCCGAATTCACCCCGCTCTCCGCCTCCCTCTGGGCGGACATCTTCACCGAAGCCGGCGTTCCCGCCGGTGTGTTCAACCTGGTCAACGGCCTGGGCGAGGAAGCCGGCGACGCGCTGGTCAAGCACCCGCAGGTCCCGCTGATCTCCTTCACCGGCGAAACCACCACCGGGCAGACCATCTTCCGCAACGCCGCGGAAAACCTGAAGGGTCTGTCCATGGAGCTGGGCGGCAAGAGCCCCTGCGTCATCTTCGCCGACGCCGATCTGGACGCCGCCATCGACTCCGCCCTGTTCGGCGTTTTCTCCCTGAACGGGGAACGCTGCACCGCCGGCTCCCGCATCCTGGTGGAGCGTCCGGTCTACGACGAGTTCTGCGAACGGTACGCCGCCCGCGCGAAGACCATCGTCGTCGGCGACCCGCACGATCCCAAGACCCAGGTGGGCGCCCTGGTCCACCCCGAGCACTTCAAGAAGGTCGCCTCCTACGTGGAGATCGGCAAGACCGAAGGCCGGCTGCTCGCCGGCGGCGGCCGCCCCGAGGGCCTGGAAGAGGGTAACTACATTGCCCCCACCGTCTTCGCCGACGTCGCCCCGGATGCCCGGATCTTCCAGGAGGAGATCTTCGGCCCCGTCGTCGCCATCACCCCGTTCGACACCGAAGCCGAAGCCCTGGAGCTGGCCAACAACACCAAGTACGGCCTGGCCGCCTACATCTGGACCCAGGACCTAACCCGCGCCCACAACTGCGCGCAGAACACCGAGGCCGGCATGGTCTGGCTCAACAGCCACAACGTCCGGGACCTGCGCACCCCGTTCGGCGGCGTGAAGTCCTCCGGCCTGGGCCACGAGGGCGGCTACCGCTCCATCGACTTCTACACCGACCAGCAAGCCGTGCACATCACCCTGGGCAAGGTCCACACGCCCAAGTTCGGGATTGACGACGCCGCCAAGGTCGACGGCTAAGCACCCCCGACACTTCCCCCCACTTTTTTGCAAAGGAGCAAACCCATGAGCATCGAGATCGAAAACCGCATCCCCACCCCGAGCATCAACCCGCCGGACATTGTCCGCTGCGCCTACACCGAACTGGTGGTCACCGACCTGGAACGGTCCCGCCAGTTCTACGTGGACGTCCTCGGCCTGCACGTCACCGAAGAGGATGAAAACGCCATCTACCTGCGCTCCCTGGAGGAGTTCATCCACCACAACCTGGTGCTGCGCAAGGGCCCGGTGGCCGCCGTCGCCGCCCTGTCCTACCGCGTGCGGACTCCGGAAGACGTGGATGTGGCGGAGGCGTACTACAAGGAAATGGGCTGCCGCACCGAGCGCCGGTCGGACGGTTTTGTGAAGGGCATCGGCGACTCCGTCCGCGTGGAGGACCCGCTGGGCTTCCCCTACGAGTTCTTCTACGAAGTGGACCACGTGGAGCGCCTCACCCAGCGCTACGACCTCTACTCCGCCGGTGAGCTGGTCCGCCTGGACCACTTCAACCAGGTCACCCCCGATGTACCCCGCGGCCGCGCCTACCTGGAGGACCTGGGCTTCCGGGTCTCCGAGGACATCAAGGACTCCGACGGTGTCACCTACGCCGCTTGGATGCACCGCAAGCACACCGTGCATGACACCGCCCTGACCGGCGGCGACGGCCCGCGCATGCACCACATGGCCTTCGCCACGCACGAAAAGCACAACATCATCCAGATCTGCGACAAGATGGGCGCCCTGCGCATCTCCGACCGGATTGAACGCGGCCCCGGCCGGCACGGTGTGTCCAATGCCTTCTACCTCTACATCCTCGATCCGGACGACCACCGCATCGAGATCTACACGCAGGACTACTACACCGGCGACCCGGACAACCCCACCATCACCTGGGACGTCCACGACAACCAGCGCCGCGACTGGTGGGGCAACCCGGTGGTCCCGTCCTGGTACACCGAGGCCTCCCTGGTCCTGGACCTGGACGGCAACCCGCAGCCGCTGACCAAGCGCACGGACACCTCCGAAATGGCCGTCACCATCGGCGCGGACGGGTTCTCCTACACCCGCGAAAACGACGAGTCCGGCAGCTACAAGGGCGAGGCCGCCAAGGGCTTCAAGATCGGCTCCCAGCTCTAGGTCCGGTAAGGGACGACGACGGCGCCAGCCCGGCGCCGTCGTCGTCCTCCCGGACGCTGTTCCACCCCCGTCCCACCCTCAGCTTTAGCAAACAGAAAGCAGTACGGTGCTAGATAAATCAACCATCCAGGCGGTGGCCGATGAACTGGTCGAAGCCAAGCGGACCCGGACCCCGGTTCCGCTGCTGACCGCCCGCTATCCCGAGATGACCATCGAGGACTCCTACGCGGTGCAGAACCTGTGGGCGGACCGGCTGCTGGCCGACGGCCGCAAGCTGGCCGGGCACAAGATCGGCCTGACATCCAAGGCCATGCAGGCCGCCACCGGCATCACTGAACCGGATTACGGCGTGATCCTCGATGACATGGTGCTTGAAAACGGCTGCACCCTGCAGTGGGACGCCTACACGCATCCCCGCATCGAGGTGGAGCTGGCTTTTGTGCTGGGTAAGCCGCTCTCCGGCCCGAACTGCACCCTGTTCGACGTCCTGGACGCCACGGACTACGTGGTTCCGGCCCTGGAGATCCTGGATTCGCGGATCGAAATGTCCGGCCGGACCATTGTGGACACCATCTCCGACAACGCGGCGATGGGCGCCATGGTGGTGGGCGGCAACCCGGTGAAGCCGGCCGACGTCGACCTCCGCTGGGTCTCCGCGCTGCTCTACCGGAACCAGGGCATCGAGGAAACCGGTGTGGCCGCCGGCGTGCTGAACCACCCCGCGGCCGGTGTGTACTGGCTGGCCAACAAGCTCGCCGTGCACGGCACCTCGCTGCAGGCCGGGGAAATCATCCTCGCCGGCTCCTTCACCCGGCCCATGTGGGTCTACAAGGGCGATACCGTCTTCGCCGACTACGGACCGTTGGGAACCATCACATGCCGTTTCGAGTAGAGGAAACCTTCGGCGCCCGGCTGGCCGCCGGCGGCCGCCAGACCGGCATGTGGGTCTGCTCCGGCAGCCCGCTGGTCGCCGAAATCTGCGCCGGCTCCGGCCTGGACTGGCTGCTGATCGATGCCGAGCACAGCCCCAACGGGATCGAATCGCTGCTGGCCCAGCTGCAGGCGGTGCACGGTTACCCGGTCAGTGCCGTGGTCCGCCCGCCCATCGGGGACGCGGTGCTGCTCAAGCAGTACCTGGATCTGGGCGCGCAGAACCTGCTGATCCCCATGGTGGACACCCCGGAACAGGCTGCCGAACTGGTCCGTGCCGTCCGGTATCCGCCGCAGGGCATCCGCGGGGTGGGCAGCGCCCTGGCCCGCGCCTCGCGCTGGAACCGGATCGAGGGCTACCTCGAGAACGCCGCCGAGTCCGTGACCCTGCTGGTGCAGATCGAGACCGCCGCCGCCGTCGAAAATGTGGACGCGATTGCGGCCGTGGACGGGGTGGACGGCCTGTTCATCGGCCCGTCGGACCTCGCCGCCTCCATGGGGCTCCTCGGCCAGCAGGAACATCCCGACGTCGTCGCCGCCGTCGAACACTGCATCCGCGAGATCAAGGCCGCCGGGAAACCGGTGGGCGTCAACGCCTTCGCCGAAGCCACCGCCCGCCGCTACATCGAGGCCGGCGTCGACTTCATCCTGGTGGGCGCCGACGTCGCCCTCCTGGCCCGGGGCAGCGAAGCCCTGGCCGCCAAGTACATTCCCACCGCGGACGACGACGCCCGCGCGAGTTACTGACAAGGACCCCCATGGCTGCACCTACCGGGACCCGTTCCCCGCAATCCACCCCCAAGGACACCCGCAAAGTCGCGGTGGCCACCCTGATCGGCACCACCGTTGAGTGGTACGACTTCTTCATCTACGCCACCGCCGCCGGGCTGGTGTTCTCCGAACTGTTCTTCAAACCCGCCGGCAGCGAATTCGCCACCCTGGTGACCTTCGCGTCCGTGGGCCTGAGCTTCCTGTTCCGCCCGCTCGGTGCCTTCCTGGCCGGACACTACGGGGACAAGCTGGGCCGCAAGGCCATGCTGGTGCTCACCCTGCTGCTGATGGGCGGCGCCACCACGCTGATCGGTGTGCTGCCCACCCACGCCACCGCCGGCATCTGGGCACCCATCCTGCTGGTGCTGCTGCGCATCATCCAGGGCATCTCCGCCGGCGGCGAATGGGGCGGTGCGGTGCTGATGAGCGTCGAGCACGCCCCGCGGAACAAGCGCGGCCTGTTCGGCTCCTTCCCGCAGCTGGGTGTGCCGCTGGGCATGCTGCTGGCCTCCGGCGTCACCGCGCTGATGACCGGCGTGATCTCCCCGGGCGACGAGTTTGTCGAGTGGGGCTGGCGCCTGCCGTTCCTGCTGAGCATCGTGCTGATTGTGGTGGGCTTCCTGGTCCGGATGTCCGTGAACGAAAGCCCGGTCTTCGAGGAAATTGCCGAGAAGAAGAAGCAGACCCAGATGCCCATCGTGGAACTGATGAAGAACCACTGGAAGCTGGTGATCCTGGCCGCCCTGGTGTTCGCCGGCAACAGCGCCGCCGGGTACATGACCACCGGCGGGTTCATCCTCAACTACTCCACCAACCCGGACGGCCCCGTGGCCCTGGACCGCACCGACGTGCTGCTGGCCGTCTCCGGCTCCGCCGCCCTGTGGTTTGTCTTCACCCTGGTCAGCGGTTTCATGGCGGACAAGATCGGCCGGAAAAAGACCTACCTCATTGGCTTCGCCTGCCTGGCCCTGACCGTCTTCCCGCTGTTCTGGCTGATCAACACCGGCGACATCGGCATCCTGTTCCTGGGCATGGCCCTGTTCACCGTGGGCCTGGGCCTGACCTACGGCCCGCAGGCCGCCTGGTACAGCGAGATTTTCCCGGCCTCCATCCGGTTCTCCGGTGTCTCGGTGTCCTACGCGCTGGGTGCGATCATCGGCGGCGCGTTTGCCCCCACCATCGCCTCGGCGCTGGTGAAGGCCACGGGCTCGACGACGGCGGTCTCCGCCTACCTGCTGGTGATGGTGGCGCTGGCTGCCGCAGCCACCATGATGCTGCGCGACCGGCCCGGCATCGACCTGTCCATCAAGAACCAGGCGGAGCAGGAAGTCGGCGCCACCATCTTCGACAAGCGCCGCGGGGTGTCCACGGACGATGCGGCTCCTGCTGCGGCGGACGGTGCTCCGGCGGATGGTGCTCCGGCGGGCGGTGCGGGCTCCGGCACGCGCGTGTAGCCTCCCCTGCGGATCGAGAAGGCACGATTTACCGGATTTCAGCCGAAAAACGGTAAATCGTGCCTTTTCGTTTTGCCCGGCTCCTGTTCCGGGTTTGCTGGGGGGATCTGTCCGCGGGTACCCGGCCGCGCCTAACCTGAAGCAGACGGGTCCGGCTCGGCAGTCGGCTCCGTTCCTTCGCCTCCGCGTCCCGGATGCAGGCGAACCCAAAGGCAGAGACGCACCAAGCAGGCGAACGCCCGGCAGGGAGCTTCGCCGGAACAGGGAGCATCAGCATGTGCACAGGCATCAGGTTCACGGACGGCAGCGGCAACCTGTATTTCGCCCGCAACCTCGACTGGACGTCCGATTTCGGCGAGAAAATCGTGGTGACGCCCACCGGATACACCACTAACTCTCCCTTCGGAGCGGTGCCGAAGATCGAGCATGCCGTCATCGGCATGGGCATCGTCCAGGAAGACACACCGCTGTACTTCGACTGCGGCAATGACGCAGGCCTCGCCGTCGGCGGCCTGAACTTTCCGGGCTACGCGGAGTACGCCTCCGGGCCGGCCTTCGGTTCGGTGAATGTTGCCGCCTTCGAGTTTCCGCTCTGGGTGGCGTCCCAGTTCTCGAGTGTGGACGAGGTTGAGGCAGCCCTGGACGACGTGGTGATTGTGGATAAGCCGATCAACGAAAAGTATCCGAGCTCGCTGCTGCACTGGATGATCGCCGATTCAACCCGCTCCATCGTGGTGGAGCACACCCATGACGGGATGCACGTTTTCCACAACGACGTTGACGTGCTGGCTAATCAGCCCGGCTACGGCTGGCACCACGAGAACCTGCGCAACTACCTCAACGCCTCGCCGGACTTCCCGGAAGAGGTTGTGCTCAACCAGGCGCATCTGACCCCGTTCGGCTCCGGGTCGCTGATGCGCGGGATCCCCGGCGACTACTACTCCCCGTCCCGGTTTGTGCGGGCGGCCTACGTCCATGCGCATTACCCGCCGAAAACCACCGAGGAGGAGAACGTCAGCCGGGCGTTCCACACCCTGCAGAGCGTGGCGATGGTGGACGGCAGCGCGGCCATGGGATCAGGCGAGTTTGAGCGGACCACCTACACCGGGCTCTTCTCCTCCCGGACCAACAGCTATTACTGGAACACGTACGAGGATCCGGCACTTCGCAGTGTGGCCATGGCGGACCACAAGCCGGACGGCACGGAGCTGGTGGTGGTTTAGCGGGCAGCACCAGCCGCCCGAAATCCCTCCGGTCCGGGATTCTGCTGCCAGTTTGGGAAGGTGCTGCCGCGCAGAGTGGCAGTACTTTCCCCGACTGTCAGCGAATGTACAAACCGGCAGCAGAACCCCGCCGGGACCAGGCATAGGGCCACATTCCGGAGCAAACCACATCGAGGTATCCGAAACCGACCGTCCCATGTATATTGTTTCGCATGCGAAATAATGACGTGACCGTGATCACTTCCGAACGGCAGTCCATCCCGGTTCCTGCCGGCGGAACCATCGCCGGCACCCTGCGCCTGCCCGACGGCGAGCCGCGCGCCGCCGTCGTAATCCACCCGGCCACGGCGGTGGCGGAACGGCTGTACACCGGCTTCAGCGAGTACCTGGCGGAAAACGGGTTTGCTGTCCTGAGTTACGACTACCGCGGGACCGGTGCCTCGGGCAGCCCGAAGGCGAACCGGCGGCTGCGGATGCGCGACTGGATGGACCAGGACGTCCCGGCGGCGGCCGCCTGGATGCGCGAACGGTTCCCCGGGCTGCCGCAGCTGGCCGTTGGTCACAGTCTGGGCGCCCACGCCATGGCGCTGAACAACGGGCTGGAGGACCTGCGCGGGTTTGTGGGCGTGGCCTCGCACGCCGGTGTTACCAAGGCCATCGAGGAGCGCAGGGAACGGTTCCGGGTGGGCCTGATCCTGAGTTTCCTTGGTCCGCTGACCGGGCGGCTGCTGGGGGCGGTGCCCGGCCGGAGACTTGGTCTGGGCGAGGACATGCCCGGTGGCGCAATGCTGGAATGGAGCGGCTGGAGCAAAAAGCCGAACTACTTCTTCGACGATCCGAGCATGCAGGCCCGGCAGCGCACCGCGCTCGTCAAGACCGATGCCCTGGTGATCGGCTTCACGGATGACCCCTGGGCCACGCCGGGGCAGATCAACGCGATCTTCTCGCACCTGGTGAACGCCTCGGTGGAGCGGCGCACCTATTCACCCGCCGACGCCGGCATCCCGGCCATCGGGCACATGGGCTTCTTCCGCCGCGGTTCGCGTGAGAAGCTGTGGCCGGAGGTACTCACGTGGTTGACGGACAAAGCAGGGGATCCCGGGAAGTAGCCCCGGAGGTTGAGGACCCGGAGGCTGATGCCTCCCGGAACGGCGCCGGAGGCGTCCGGACGGCCAGACCTCCGCGCCTGTTTTTCCTCACTCTCATCGCCGAACGCCGGTTGCGGCGCTGGATGGCTGCCCGGGGCGGGGAGCGCGGAATCAGCGCCTCCGCCGGCGGGGTGCTGCTGTACCTTGCCTCCCACCCCGGCGCCAGCACGGGTGAGGTGGCCGAGGCCGTGCAGGCGTCCCCGGCCGGACTGAGCGGGCTGCTGTCCCGAATGGAAACCTCCGGGTTTATCACCCGCACCCCGGACCCGGCGGATGCCCGCACCATCCGCCTTACGCTGACCTCTGCCGGCACCGAGGCGCTCGGCGTCGTCCGTGAATCCCTGCACGAGCTGAACACCCGCATCAATGAAGGTTTCTCTGCCGAGGAGCTGGACACCGTGGCCCGGTGGCTGGCGCAGGTGGGGCGCATCTAGCCGCACGGGCTTCGCCGGCCGCCGCCACCCTCCGGAGCCCAGCACGGGCGCGCCCTGCCGTCTGCCGAGGGAAACCCTCAGTATTCTTTTGCTCGCCAGTGGAGTTCAGGGGCGCCAAAAGACAGGGGTGTGCAGTTGGGGCAGCATTGTATTGAGTTCGAGGCCGGGCAAGACCTCAGGAATTCCCGGTGATCCGCCAGCTGCAGCGCCGCATTGGGGCGGAGGGGGACCGTGCGGCCACCCTGGAGCTCTTTTATGACCTGGTGTTCGTCTTTGCCATCACCCAGGTTTCACACCTGCTGCTGGAACACCTCACCTGGGCGTCCGCCGGGCAGGCCCTGATCATCCTGCTCGCGGTCTGGTGGTCCTGGAACTACACCACCTGGGCCACCAACGAGCTGAACCCGGAGTCCAACCCCGTCCGTCTGCTGCTCATCGCCCTGATGCTGGCCGGGTTGCTGATGGCAGTGGCCATTCCGGACGCCTTCAGTGACAAGGGGTTGCTGTTTGCCGGGGCCTACGTTGCCATCCAAGTGGGCCGGCACCTGTTCCTGACCTTCGTCTCGGCCGGGAAAGGCAGCAACGAACGCACACGGGCAGGCCGCATCCTGATCTGGTTTCTCCTGGCCGGCTGCTTCTGGATTGCCGGCGGCATCGCCGACGACCGCACGCGGGTGGCACTGTGGATCGTGGCCCTGGTGCTCGACTACGGCGCCCCTCTGCTCCTCTTCCGGGTGCCGGGACTGTCCAGGATTTCCGGTGCGGCATGGCAGCTGGTAACCGGCCACTTCGCGGAACGGTTTGGCCTGTTCATCATTGTGGCGCTCGGTGAGACCGTCATCATTACGGGCAGCACCATGGCGGATCTCGACCTGCAGCTGGCTACCGTGACGGCTTTCTGCATCGCCTTCCTGGGCACGGCAGCACTGTGGTGGCTGTACTTCACTTCCACCCGGGAACTGGCCGAACATGCGCTCGCCGAGGGCTCTCCCGACCGGCCGGACGCGCGCACCCGGCTGGCCCGTGACGCCTACACCTACGGGCACGTGCTGCTCGTGGCCGGCATCATCCTCAGCGCGGTCGGCGATGAGCTGGTGATCGCCCATGCCACCGAGGAACTGCACGCGGCGGAACTGACCGCCGTCGTTGGTGGGCCGCTGATCTACCTGCTCGCGCAGGCGGTGCTGCGCCTGCGGGCGACCCGCACAGTCAGCTACCGGCGCGTCGTCGGCGCCATCGCCTGCGGGGTCGTGTGGCTGGTTGGCGGACACCTTCCGGCTGTGGCGGTTTCCGGTCTGCTGGTCGGCATCCTGGTGGCAGTGGTCCTGGCCGATGAGCGTGAGCGGTTCCGCCAGCCGGCCCGGCCTGCCCAGCCTGCCTGAAGCGGCTCCTGGACCCGTCCCCTAAAAAGGGGGTGGTCCTGCCTAGGATGGGCGCATGCCCCAGAATCCCGCCGATTGGACCCCCGTCACCACGGACCGCCTGCTGCTACGCCGGCTGGCCCCCAAGGATCACGACGCCGGCATCCGCATCCACGCAGATCCGCGCGCCAATCTGCACAACCCGTCACCGCCCACAGAGGACCTGGCGGCCAAAAGCCTGCAGGACTTCATGGACCACTGGGACCGGGAGGGGTTCGGCTACTGGGCGGTGGCCGAACGGGCGCATCCGGAGACCGTCATTGGGTTCACCGGGCTGCAGCGGGCGCAGGTGGATGATCGGAACATCCTGAACCTCTACTACCGCTACGATCCCGCGGTCTGGGGACGCGGCTATGCGAAGGAAGGCGCCGTGGAGGCCGTCCGCCGCGGCCGCGAGCTGCTGCCGGAGCTGCCGGTGGTCGCCCGGATCACCGCGTCCAACATCATATCCCAGCGGACCGCGCAGGCCGCCGGGCTTGAACGCCGCCGCGGCCTGGACCGGCTGTACTCCGGAGTGCCCGAGGTCTACTTCGCCCTGGGCTGGGACGCTCCCACCGGTGCTGCGGGCACGTCCGCGGATGCCGGCACGGCCAGCAGGTAAACCAGCGCGGCAACCGGCAGCACCACGCCCAGGCTGGTGAACAGCTCCAGCGCGGGCGGGCCGGTGCCGCTGACCACGCCGGTCAGCATCATGGTGACGGTGATCGAGGAGAGCATAAACACCGGCACCATCACCACTGCCAGCCCGAGCCCGACCGCCCGGCCGGCCCCGCGCCGACGTCGGGCATGCACCCACAGCACCGGCAGCAGCAGGCCGATCCACACCCAGTGGTGGAACCAGGAAATGGGCGAAATCGCCAGCATCACCACGGCGTTGGCGGTGATGGCAGCCAGGGGGTCTCCGGCCGCATCCAGCCGGCGGATCACCAGATAGCCCAACACCACGACGGCGGCGCTGGCGGCCAGCCAGAGCGGACGCTGCAGCGCGTCCGGCACGCCCAGATGCGGGATCAGCGAGTTCAGCGACACGTTGTACATCTCGGTGGAATCGCCCACCCGGCTGGGGTCCGAGAGCGAGTCGAACCAGAACTTCCGAGCCTGATCCGGGGTGGCCAGCCACCCCGCGGCCACGGTGGCGGCGAAGGTCAGGCCCATGGTGAGGATGGCCCGCCAGTCCTTCCGGACCAGGAAAATCAGGCCGAACGCCAGCGGGGTCAGCTTGATGCCGGCCGCCAGGCCGATCAGCACACCGCGCGGGAGCCGGGACGACGCCGGCCGGAGCAGGTCCGCCAGCACCAGCAGCATCAGCATCGGGTTCAGCTGGCCGAAGCCCAGGCCCTCGCGCCACGGGCCGAGAATCCCGATCAGCAGGGTGGCCAGCACGGTGAGGCCGGGCAGCCCGCCCACTGCCGCTGCGGCCCGGGCGGGCACAGCGTTGTTCTGCAGCAGATACCGGGCGGCGAGGAATGCCACCGCCACCAGGCAGGCGCAGGCCGTGGCGGTCAGCAGCACCAGGCCAAGGCCTTCGGGCAGGACCGCGAAGGGTGCCAGCAGCACGGCCGCGAACGGCGGATAGGTAAACGGCAGCCCGCGGGTGTCCGTTTGGACCAGGCTCGGGTCATACAGCTGGTGCTCGCTGCGGCCGAGCAGGGCCAGGGCACCCTCGCGGTAGACGGTGAAATCAAGTCCGTGGATCTGCGCGCCCAGGACCACCAGGACCAGGGCCACAGGGAGTCCGAGCCAGAGCCACAGTGCCTGGGCACGGGTGCGGGGGCGGAGCTCCGCCGTCAAAAAGGCCATGCCTGCCAGTTTAGGCGGCGGCGCAGGGCTGCTGCGGCGCGGGCCGGGCGGCGGCGCCTCTAGCGGGCCGGGCAGCAGAGCCTTCCGTTACAGTGCCGGCCCGCCCAGCTCCAGCCGCATAAAGACACTGTTGGGGTCCTCGCGGTAGGCGCCGAACGGCGGGCATGCGGTAAAGCCGTGCCGTGCGTACAACCGGCGGGCCGGCGCGAAAAAGTCCTCGGTCCCGGTCTCCAGGAACAAGGTCCGGTAGCCGCGCTCCCGTGCCTCGCCGATGATTCCCTGCAGCACCAGGCCGGCGACGCCGCGGCCCCGGGCCGTAACGGCCGTGCGCATGGATTTAATTTCGCCCTGTTGCGCCGACAGTTCCTTTAACGCACCGCAGCCAAGCAGCTGCCCGTGCTCCCGCACCGTCCAGAAGGTGATTGCCGGGTGCGCCAGTGCGTCCGGGTCCAGTGCGTGCACACTTTCCGCCGGCGACGTGGCGTACATGTCGGCCAGGTGTTCCTGCAGCAGCTTGGCGACGTCGTCCCGTGTGGGGGTGTCGAGGCACAACTCCATGGTGGAGGCCGGCACCGGGGCGCTTACCGCTGCCGCGGGGGAGTGGTGGCGATGGCCCGTTGCGCGGCGAGGATCGCACTCAGCGTTCCCGCCTTGGCATGCACCGGGGCGGCAGGCGCGGCGCCCGCGGTACCAGATGCCGCACCGGCTGCGGCGCCGTCGGGGGAGGCAGCGGCCGTGCCCGCAGTGTCGGCTGCAGCGGGCCGCAGGTCCAGGCGCATGAAAATGCTGCCCGGATCGGCCCGGTATTTGCCGAAGGGCGGGCACATAACGAAGCCGTGGCGCTGGTACAGCCGCCGGGAGGAGGCAAAGAAATCCTGGGTGCCGGTTTCCAGCAGCAGGCTGGCGTAACCGCGGGTGCGGGCGTCGGTGATGATCTGCTGCAGGATGATCTGCCCCACGCCCAGGCCGCGGGCGTGCGGGGAGGTACGCATGGACGTGATCTCGCCGCAGAACTCCGTGATGCCGTTCCCGGGCTCCGGACGGAATTCCTTCATCGCGCCGCAGCCGAGCAGGGTGCCGTTTTCCCGCACGGTCCAGAAGGTCACCGAGGGGTCCTTCAGGTACGGCGGGGTGAGGCCGACGGCGCCCGACCCAAGTCCCGGGTACAGCAGGTCGCGGTTCTGCGCGAGCAGGGAAACCACGTCCGGCTTGGCGGGATCGTCGCGGAGCAGGCTGACCTGCCGCGGTTTCTGCGTTCCGGCCGGGGTGGACCGGAGGGTGCGCAGGGTGTCCCGGAGGGAGGGCGGCGGCACCGGCGATGCGGCCCGCTGCCCCGGTGTGGCGAAGGGAACGGGAGCCGGAACGTTGATCGGCGGCGGTGTTGGGTTGAACTGGGACATTGTGGCGGCTTCTTCTTCTGGCAAGGGGACGGTGAGGAGGGATGATTCCGGGGCGGTGCCCGAGGATGGTTCGTCGGTGTCCGGCGCGCGGGCAGCGGCGGAGTGCGGTGCAGCGGGAGTCGCCGGGGCGGGTGCCGGGGTAGGTATCGGGGGTGCGTTCGGCGACGGTGCCGGCGGGGACGGAACGCCGGACATTACCGAGGCACCGGCACCTGGCAGGACGGCGGCGTCGGCTGCGTTTTCCGGAACCATGCGGTTCTCCGGCAGCGGTGTGGTTCGGGCCGGCATGCTGCCGGGCAGCGGATCAGCGCGTGGGACCTCCCAGCCGGGTTTGCCCGGCGCCGCCGCCGGTGCGGCAAGAGATGCCGGCACCATTCCAGCTGGCGCAGCAACCGGTACCGCGGGCAGCTCCGCTGTGTGCAGCAGCCGGTCCGCGGAAAATCCGTGGAATTCCTCGTCGTAGTGCCCGGGCGAGCCGATCGGAAGCGCCGCCTCACGCCGTCGTCGGAGCGCATCGCGCACCGGGACCACCAGCAGCGCCGCACCGGCGGCGGCGCTGATGCCGTACAGAACCATGCCCCACGGGGAGGCGCCGCGCACGGCAAAGGTTCTTTCCAACGCGGTATTGGCGCTGAAGGAGGCAATGTAAAGGGCGGGTGCGGCCAGTGCCAGCAGCCCCAGATGCCAGTTCGCGGCCACCCGGACCGACGGCAGCCGGCCAAGGAGACTGACCACCAGAACCACCACTGCAGCCAGTATGCCGAAGGTGGCCCACGCAATGACCAGGGGCTCGGACAGGCTGGCGTCGTTGGCGGCAAGCTGCCGGTGGATCCCGTCCAGGGTGGTGCCGGGGGCGGCGGCCTGCGGATTCCAGGCGAGGATGTGGAAGTATCCGACGACGGCGTACGCGCACACGGCAGCGCAGCCGGCGGTGCCCCACCAGACTGCTGCAGCTGTTGGGCCCCCGCCTCGTCTCATGGCCAGAGTCTAACCGCTGCTTCCGGCCGTTCCGCCGCGCCCCACTTACGTGTCAGGGCAACGTCATAAACCGCTCCGTTGCGCCGCCTCCCAGGCGTTAGCTTCTCCCGGCCATGATGGATTGGAGCGCGGATTGAAAACCCGCACTGACCCGGACGATAGTCCGCCCGTCATCGGCGGTGTGGGTCAGCTGGTCATAACCTTCCCCGTTCCACCAATAGACATGCGGGCTCAGCGGCCCGGGGAGTTCGGCGTACCCCGCGGCGGCGAAGCGGGACATATGCTCCACGGCCGCCACTACGGACATATCTTCGACCAGGTGCCACAGAACCTGGTGGCGGCTCGGGATACTCAGGAGCCAGCCGAGGCCCTCGCGCTCGGTTTTGCCGGTGATCTGCGTGGCCAGCCCGGGAAGGAGCAGAGCCCTGCTGGCGGTAAAGAAGGACTCACCGGACAGAACCGTAAAGGATCCGCCTTCCGGCGGAGCGGTTGTCACCAGTTCCACCTCCAATCCCTGGAGGTTCACCATGCCCTGCTGCCGGAGGGCTTCCCAACCGCCGTGATCCCTGGCGTTCTCATGCCGGAACACCGCTACGGTTTCCGGGAGATCCAGTGCGAGCATCTCCACCACCCCAGGTGCAAATTCCCGGTAAGGATGGTTTTCCAGCCCGGGGATGGCGGATTCCTCGTAGAGCCGGGCGAAAGTCCGGCTCCGGACCTCCGCCGGTGGCAGGGCGGCAAATGGATCGGGTGAGTCGAAACTTGTCAGGACATTGCGGATGTGATCGGCAATGATGCTCCGCCAGGCGGACTGCGGTGCCGTGCTGCACAGGGCGGCGACGTTCCAGAACCCGAATCCGCGCCCCGAGGCGTCCAGCGCGTGGCCGGGATAGATGTCGACTTCCAGCCCTAGTTCGGCAAACACTTCCCTGGCCACGGTCCGGAAGGTGTTGGCCGTGGAGACTGACATAAAAGTGATGTCAGCGTCCGGAGTTTCCGTTTCGGCCGGTCTTTTTCGAAAAATGCCCATGGGACTCACCTCTGGTTGAGACGGGAGACTGCACTTTGTCGGCATCAGCCTAGGAGTATCCCTTCCGTTTGCCGGGTTGGACACTCGGGAACCCGCGGCGGGTTTCCCGGCTGGTCGCGGCCCGCCTGCGGAACCGGCGGAGGAGGGCGGTGCGCAGCAGCGGCTCGCGGTGCTTAGAGATCCAGTTTCGCCAGCAGCGCGGCCAGGGCCTGCCGCTCGTCGTCGTCGAGAGCCGCCAACAGCCTGTGCTCGGTGGCCACATGGTCCGGGAGGGCGGCGTCGACGGCGGCCCGGCCGGCGTCGGTCAGCGTCACCTGTTTGCCGCGCCGGTCCGCAGAGCTGGGGGACCGCCGGACCAGGCCCTGGTCTTCCAACCGGTTCAGGCGCTGGGCGATGGCGGCGGAAGTGACCATGGAACTGGCGGTCAGGTTCTTCGGGCTGAGCGTGTACGGCGGCCCGGAACGGCGCAGCGTGGCCAGCACGTCAAAGGAGGCCGCGTCCAGGCCGTGCCGGGCGAAGGTGGACGCCAGCTCGTCGTCGAAGCGGCGCGCCACCCGCGAGAGCCGGCCCACCACCGCCATCGGCGAGACGTCCAGGTCCGGCCGTTCCGCTGCCCACTGCCGAAGCACCTTGTCCACATGATCGCTCATGGAATGCACCCTAGCAATTAACTAAGATGAGGCGGGAGGCTCCGCGGACAATCTGCTGTTCGCCGTCGATGCGGATCTGCGGCTCCGGAGTCTCCCCGGGCTGGGCCTGGAGATTCTTGACC